>CAJXVL010000178.1 GCA_913061205.1 uncultured Flavobacteriaceae bacterium
CGAGATTCCTCTACGTCTCGTGGGCTCGGAGATGTGTATAAGAGACAGTAATAAGTCTTTTACTAGTTTTATTTTATTCGAATGCACAAAATACTCCATTAATTGGTGGCCAAGAATTAGGAAAAATTAAAAATCCTTTAGAATGGGAAGGCGCTATTAAAAAAATAACAGATACCGATTATGAGCTCTCTTTAACAGGGTATATTGATGATAATTGGCATGTGTATTCTCAGTATACTCCGGAAGATTTAGAAAATGGATTGGGTCCAATTCCATTATTTATAGATTTTAAAAAATTAGATAAAGATTATACTTTAGACGGGCCTTTAGAAGAAAGTGAGACACACAGAGAATACAGTGAAACTTGGGGTTTTGATGAAATTTTTTTCAAAGAAATTGCGATTCTAAAACAAAAAGTAAAACTCAGTAATCCAGCTTTAAAAGTAATTAAGACCATACTTTATTATCAAGTGTGTATCGATGTTTGCTTAAATGAAGAGTATTATGTTGTTTTTGATTTAGTAGCAAATAAAGTTGAGTTTATTGATAATTATGATGAATGGGATGCTTATGCATCAAAAGAAAAAGAAAAAACTAAAGTAGTAGAAGATAACAAAGATGGCGATTTAAGCAGTTCTGAATCAAAAGGATTATGGACTATATTTTTCATCGCATTTTTATCTGGATTTGCAGCCTTATTAACTCCTTGTGTATTTCCAATGATACCCTTAACGGTAAGTTTTTTCACAAAACAAAGTAAAAATCGTGCTGCTGGAATTAAAAATGCGATTATTTATGGAATTTTCATTGTTGTTATATATGTTTTATTAGGTTCTGTAATTGTGGGTATATTTGGAGCAGATTCATTAAACGCACTTTCTACTAATGTTTGGTTTAATATTATTTTTTTCTTGCTATTAGTTGTCTTTGCAGTATCATTTTTAGGGGCTTTCGAAATTACATTACCTCAGTCTTGGTCCAATAAAGTTGATAGTCAAGCGGATAGAGGTGGTGTTATAGGCATCTTTTTTATGGCTTTAGCATTAGCCATTGTTTCTTTCTCTTGCACGGGGCCTATTGTTGGGACCCTATTAGTGGAATCAGCTTCGAAAGGAGGAATTGCTCCGATTGTTGGAATGTTAGGGTTTTCATTAGCCATCGCATTGCCTTTTGCATTATTTGCAATGTTTCCAGGTTGGATGAATTCCTTACCTAAATCTGGAGGTTGGTTAAACACCGTTAAAGTATTTTTAGGATTTTTAGAATTAGCATTAGCATTTAAATTCCTTTCAAATGCAGATTTAGTTTTACAGCTACATTGGTTGGAAAGAGAAATGTTTTTAGCAATTTGGATTGCCATATTTGGAACACTTGCTTTTTACCTATTCGGTAAAATAAAATTACCACATGATAGTAATGAAAATAATATATCAGTAGGTAGGTTATCTCTTGGTCTAGTTGTGCTTGCATTTACGATTTATTTAATTCCTGGAATTTGGGGAGCACCTTTAAAATTAATTAGTGGATTTCCGCCACCATTAAATTATAGTGAAGCACCTTATGGAGTTGGATACACTAAATTAAATAATGGAGGAGGATTAAGTTCAGAAGGAAAACTACCAAATGGATCAGAACTCGGACCTCTTGATATTATCGCTTTTAATGATTATGAAACTGGTTTAGCCTATGCTAAAAAAGTAGGTAAACCAGTGCTTATAGATTTTACAGGATATGCTTGTGTAAATTGTAGAAAAATGGAAGAAAGGGTTTGGGCAAATCCACATGTATTAGGAATATTAAACAGGGATATTGTGTTGATCTCTTTATATGTAGATGATAAGCGAATGCTGCCCAAAAATGAACAATATACAAGTGAAACAACAGGTAAACGCATCAAATCTATAGGTAACAAATGGAGTGACTTCCAAATAAAAAATTACCAAGCAAATGCACAACCCTATTACGTCTTAATGAGCTTAGGGGAAGAGAATTTAAATCCTCCAATAGGATATACTCCAGATATTGAAGAATATAAAGAATGGCTGGTCGAAGGTATTGGTAATTTTAAATAATTCATATTTTATTAAAAATAAATTGTCAAATCATTTTTTAAAAATCCTAATTAAGTTGATTTAACTTTTTTTATCCTCATTACTAAAACTTATTAAAATAATTATTTATACAGCAAAGAGCATTTTTGTATTTAAAAAGTGATACCTGCATGGGCCTAGATTTAATAAAAAAAGAATATATTTATCATTCTTTAAATAAAATTTACTTGAAAAACGTATTTGCATTATTGTTATTACTATTTTTTAATAGTAGCTTCTCTCAAGAGTTACCACCTATTAATTTTTTTACTCCAAAAGAATATAAAGCGGAAAATCAAAATTGGTCAATTTCGCAGGGATTGGATAAAAATATTTATATAGCAAACAACATTGGCCTTTTAGAATTTAATGGGGCTAGATGGAAACTATACCCTTCACCTAATGAAACTATTTTAAGATCTGTTAAAGCAATAGGTGAAAAGATTTATTCAGGGAGTTACATGGACTTTGGTTATTGGAAAAAAAATAACTTCGGTATTTTAGCTTACACTTCACTTTCTAAAGAACTTAATATTAAGTTAATTGAGGACGAACAATTTTGGGATATAATTGAGATTGATAACTGGATATTATTTCAATCATTAAATAGAATTTACGTTCTTAATAGCACAGACAATTCCCTGCAAATTATAGCAGCTAAAACATTAATTACTAAAATGTATGCTGTAGATGGGAGTGTATATTTTCAAAACGAAAATGAAGGTATTTATAAAATAGACAATGGAAAAAGTATTTTAGTTACCAATGACCAACTAATAAAAAACAGTACTGTAATAAATATATTTATTAAAGAGGACTTTTTATTATTAGAAACCCAGGAAAAGGGCTTTTATAAACTAGATAAGGGAAAGTTAATTGCTTGGGATATATCGTCAAATAAATTACTGTCTGAAGTAATAGTGTATAATAGCATTCAATTATCAGATGGAAGTTTTCTTTTAGGAACTATTTCTGACGGAATCATTTATTTAAATTCAAATGGAGATTTAAATTATCAAATAAATCAGAATAATGGGCTCGGAAATAATACCGTATTGTCACTTTTTGAAGATATTGATAAAAATATTTGGTTAGGCTTAGATAATGGAATTAATTATGTCGAAATGAATTCTCCTTTTAAAATTTACCATGATAGGAGTGGTGAGTTAGGATCAATTTATGCGATGCAGATCTTTGATAACAACTTATACCTCGGTACAAATCAAGGATTGTTTTATAAGGAAATAAATACCAAAACAGATTTTAAGTTAATTGCTGGAACTGAAGGACAGGTTTGGAGTTTAGTCATATTGGATAATCAATTATTTTGCGGACATAATAATGGGACCTACTTAATTATAAATAATGAGATTCAAAAAATTTCTGACATTCAAGGAACTTGGAATATTAAATCAATAAATGAAAGAGATGATTTATTGTTGCAAGGTAATTATAACGGTTTAAACCTATTAGAGAAAGTAGACAATACTTGGAGATTTAAAAATAAAATAAAAGGATTTGACAATTCTTCAAGATATTTTGAGATTGGAGCTAACAATGAAATATTTGTGAACCATGAATATAAAGGTGTTTTTAGAATTAAAGTAGATAGTTCGTTTAATAATGTTGTGGAAGTAACAATCGATTCAGTTATTAAAGGGTTGAATTCTAGCCTCTTGAAATACGAAAATAAGGTATTATATGCCTATAAGAATGGTATTTTAAAATATGACGAATTAAATAAAAAGTTTATTAAAGATACTTTTTTAACTAAATTGTATTCTAGTGATAATTACCTTTCCGGGAAATTACTCTATGATCCGAATAAAAAATCGTTGTGGAGTTTTTCAAAAACGGAACTAAATTATATTACGCCTGGTCAACTAAGTGATCAATCCATAATGAATAGTGTTGCATTAAATGCTATTATGAGAAATGGTGTTAGGGGCTATGAAAGTATTGTTTATTATAAAAACAATAGTTATTTATTAGGGACATCGTCTGGTTATATTATTATTGATCTAAACAAATTAAATAAGACAGAGAATAAACTTGATATCAGTACTATTACTGTTAATGCTTTAAATAAAGATCCGAAATTTATAGATAAAAATATATTTGGTGTCTTTAATAATTCTGAAAACAATATCAATTTTTCTTTTAATATTAATAATTATGAAAAATATATAGAGACAAATTACCAATATCAACTTATTGGACTCCACGATAACTGGAGCAATTGGTCTAAAGATCATGAAGCTTTATTTGAAAATTTACCTTACGGAGTATATGTTTTCAACGTTAGAGCAAAAGTTGGGAAAAATGAAACGGAACAAATCGCATCCTATTCATTTGAAATTGAAAGACCCTGGTTTCTAACAAATTTAGCAATAAGCCTATATGTTTTAAGTTTTATTTTTATTTTAATAGCGGTACATACAATTTATAGAAAGTACTATAAGAGACAAAGAGAAAAGCTTTTAGAAAAAGCAGAAAGAGAATTAGCTGTCTCTTATACACATCTCCGAGCCCACGAGACGTAGAGGAA
>CAJXVL010000179.1 GCA_913061205.1 uncultured Flavobacteriaceae bacterium
AAAACTCTATTGGGTTTTGAAAAATTATTACTAAGTCTTAGTGCAGGTAACTCAACTTCCTGTCCAAAACAAACAAAAGGTATAAATAATAATATCAGTAACTTTTTCATACTCAAATATAATAAATGTAAGTTAAACCTACTTACGAGGTTAGAAATAGCTGAACTGAAGGAGGAGGATATGCCGATGGTTTAGTTATTCTTTTCATAATTGTCATATAGATATAATGGTAGGGCTAATGAAAAGCCTACCATAAATAAAGAAACCAAATACTTTATGAACTGATTTTTACTGATTGCTTTTACTCTTAATCTGTAAATAAGAAAAATAAGAAAAGATGTGGCTGCAATAGTTAAATCAGCATTTAAAATACTCATTGCATAATTCTGGTTAATTTGTTCAAAAAATAGTGAAGTAGACCATTCCCAATTATTTGTTTCAATAAATTTAAAGATGTAATAGTAAGGATAAGCTATTCCTGCAATGCACAATATGGCAAATACTTTTTTCATAAAATAAATTATTGTATGGTTATATAAATTTGTAAAATTAAAGATAAGCAATATTTAATTCTACTTAATAACTCCCTTTAAACCAAGACTATTTTAAGAACCTTTGGAGTCGTTTTAAGAGGCAATCTAATACACTTGAACAAGACAAACACTTTACTCTTTTAGACACTCTGGGGCTATAGAAATATTTAAGAGAACTGGTTCTATAACCAAGTTACAGAAAGCTATGGGACATTCATCTATCAATGTAAGTTTAACCTACTTGAGAGGTTTAGAAATAGCTGAATTGAAGGAGGAGGAAATGCTTAACCTTTAGCTTTAAAATTTTTAAATTCTTGTACAATTATTAGTTAATAACTCTACCGTCTTTATATTTTTTTTCTTCCTCTAATTTCCCATCCTTTGTGTATTTTCTATAAGGGCCATCAAATCTGTTTTGATTATAGGTATATTCATGTTTTAATTGACCATTATCCCACCATCCTTTGCGGATTCCATCTAATTTTCCATTCTTATAGCTTCCTTCATCTCTTAATTGACCATTGTCATACCAAACCCTTCTAAATCCAATTATTTTTCCATCTTCAAACGTACCTTCTTGTCTTAATTGACCATTTATGTGCCATCCTTTACGTGGGCCATTCAATATTCCATCTTTAAGGGTTTGCAGTTGTTGAATTTCTCCGGTTTCATAATATAATAAAAGCTCTCCAGTAATTAATGTTGAATCTGTTTTTTGATACATTAACTTGTTAATTTGAATAATTTCATCTTTATTATATTTTTTATTTGGAGAAATAGAATCATTTGAACTTATTGATTTCTCAATGGAAGTTTCACTATCGGAACTATTTAATTTTCCTTCATTTTGTTTACATCCAAATAGGAGTATCGTTATCAGTAGTACTGTTAAATTCTTAATCATAGGTTGTATATTTTTTTATTTAAAATCCAGAACTTTTTTTGTCACCCAAAGGCGATAAGCAAATAGCGCTAATTGCCATTTCTTTGCTTTTGCTAAATCTAATCGTTGTTTAGTAAAGCTAGGTAATAGTGTTTTATTCATTTTAGCAAGTGATTTAAACAAAATCTTTTCCATGATTCAAAAATACAAATAAAATAAGTTTCATTCTAATCATATAAAATAGAATTTTTTCAATTTGTTGGGTTTTATTTTTTGTCGAATAGTATTTTTTGAATTCTTAAAATGTGTTTTAAATAGTATCTTCGCGACTTAATATATACATATGAATATTGTTTTTATCCTGTTAGGATTGACATTGTTGGTAATAGGAGGCGAATTTTTGGTTCGTTCGTCTGTAGCTATATCATTAAAATTTCATTTATCAAGAATGGTAATTGGGTTAACAGTAGTCTCGTTTGCTACTTCTGCACCAGAATTATTTGTAAGTGTTCAAGCGGCTTTAGATGGATATCCTTCTATTGCTTTAGGAAATGTGATAGGTTCTAATATTGCAAATATTGGATTGGTACTAGGAGTTACAGCTATTATCTCTCCGTTGTTCTTAGATAGAGATTTTTATAAATTTAATTGGCCTGTAATGATGTTGTTTTCTTTGGCATTGTATTTTGTTGTGAAATTTGGATATGGTATTGGTAGAACTGAGGGAATTATATTAATACTTGCGTTAGCGGTCTACTTATTTATTTTAATTAGAAAAGCTCAAAAAAACAGAAAAATAAAAATTGCGAAAAATGCTATTGATATTGGTGTGAAAACAACTTCTAATTTTAAAATAGTTAGTTGGGTATTGATCGGAGGAACTGCCTTATGGAGTGGAAGCGAATTCTTAGTTGAAGGTGCGGTTAACCTTGCTCTTTACTTCGAAGTGAGTAATCGGGTAATTGCAGTGACCATGATTGCAATTGGCACTAGTGTACCTGAGCTAGCGGCGTCTGTGATGGCAGCCTTAAAGCATGAAAAGGAATTATTAATAGGAAATATTATTGGTTCTAATATTTTTAATATTGCATCTGTTTTAGGAATTACAGCTATTATACATCCAATTACTGTATCAGCATCTAGCTTGCCTTTAGTCTTATCTGATATTATTTGGATGATATGTTTTTCTGCTGCCATATATGTATTTGCTCATTTGCCTAAACGATTTACACTAAGCAGGTATAAAGGAATTATTTTATTTTTAGGATATGCCATTTTTATGGGCTTAATCTTTCTAAGTTTCGATTAATAAAAAATATTTTAAGTATATTCTGTATATTTTGATAATAAAATAGGGGTTGTTTTTTATAATTATATGTTTTTTTAAAAAAATATTTAAAAAAATAGGGGGTCTTTGGTTAAAAATACTATTTTTGTGCTTTTAACAACATTAACTAAAATTACACTAATATGTCTACCCTTAGATTTAGAGCAGTCAATGAAACATTAAATAGAAAACCCATTCCAGTAGAAGAACCAGCAAGGCGCTCTGCAATTTTCGGAAAAAACGTTTTTAATGAATTGGCAATGCGTCAGTTTTTATCAAAAGATTCTTATAATAGTGTTATTGATGCCACGGTTAACGGTTCAAAAATTAATAGAAATATTGCCGATCAAATTTCTACAGGTATGAAAGAATGGGCAATAACAAAAGGTGCAACACATTATACTCACTGGTTTCAGCCTTTAACAGGTTCTACTGCAGAAAAGCATGATGCGTTTTTTGAAACTACAGAAGACGGTCAAGCAATTGAAAAATTTGGAGGTGGTCAATTAGTCCAACAAGAACCTGATGCATCTAGTTTTCCAAATGGTGGAATTAGAAATACTTTTGAAGCAAGGGGTTATACGGCTTGGGATCCAACTTCACCTGCTTTTATATACGGTACTACACTTTGTATACCGACAGTTTTTGTTTCCTATACTGGAGAAGCATTAGATAACAAAACACCATTGTTAAGGTCATTACAAGTATTGGATTCTGCTGCAACAAAAGTAGCCAAGTATTTTGATAAAAATGTTACCAAAACGATAGCAACCTTAGGTTGGGAACAAGAATATTTTCTTATCGACAAGGCCATGGCATCTTCTAGACCAGATATCACTTTAACCGGTAGAACCTTGTTAGGTCATGAAGTTGCAAAAGGGCAACAATTAGACGATCATTATTTTGGGTCTATTCCAACGAGAGCATTAGATTATATGCGTGACTTAGAAACAGAATGTATGTTATTAGGTATTCCTGTTAAAACCCGCCATAATGAAGTTGCTCCAAATCAATTTGAATTAGCTCCAATTTTTGAAGAAGCCAATCTTGCGGTAGATCATAATTCCTTATTAATGGATATTATGGAAAAAGTTGCAGAAAGACATCATTTTAAAGTATTGTTTCATGAAAAACCATTTAAAGGAATCAATGGAAGTGGAAAACATAATAACTGGTCGTTAAGTACCAATACTGGGGTTAATTTATTAAGTCCTGGTAAAACTCCAAAACGCAATCTTCAGTTCTTAACCTACTTTATAAATACGATTAAGGCTGTAAATGATTATGAAGAATTAATGCGTTCTTCTATTGCAAGTGCTAACAACGATCATCGTTTAGGAGCTAATGAAGCACCGCCGGCTATTATTTCTGTATTTATTGGAACTCAGCTTACAAAAGCATTAGATGAATTAGAGAAAGTTACTACTGGTAAATTATCTCCAGAAGAAAAGACCGATCTTAAATTAAATGTAGTAGGAAAAATTCCTGAAATATTATTAGACAATACAGATCGTAATAGAACATCTCCATTTGCTTTTACGGGTAATAAATTTGAGTTTAGAGCTGTTGGTTCTACTGCGAATTGTGCCACTCCAATGACCGTATTAAATTCTATTGTTGCAAAACAATTAATCGAATTTAAGAAAAGCGTGGATCTTCTTATTGAAGAAAAGAAAATGAAAAAAGACGATGCTATTTTTAATGTACTTAGAGAGTATGTTAAAGATTCTAAGCGTATCAGATTTGAAGGAG
>CAJXVL010000180.1 GCA_913061205.1 uncultured Flavobacteriaceae bacterium
ATTCCTCTACGTCTCGTGGGCTCGGAGATGTGTATAAGAGACAGATATTATTTTTCATATTTGTAGTCTATAAAATATAAACCAAATTTAAAATGAAAAACAAATTTAAAAAATTATTAGCATTACTATTGATTGTTTTCGGCAGCTATTCTTTTACAACAGTATTGAATGAAAAAATAGACATCAATGTCGATAAAAGCAACTTGCATTGGAAAGGTTTCAAAGTAACTGGTTCTCATGAAGGAAATTTAAAATTTGAATCAGGAACATTGACTTTTACAGAAGATGGAAAGTTAGTTGATGGAACATTTCTAATTGATATGAAATCTATGGAGTGTACAGATCTAGAAGGTGAATATAAAGAGAAGCTTGATAGACATCTAAAATCAAAAGATTTTTTTGGAACCAATGAACATCCAAGTGCTACCTTACAATTCAAAGAAATAATAGTAAGTGGCAAAAACTCTTACAGAATTAAAGGTGATTTGACCATCAAAGGAATTACGAATAGTATTGAATTTGATTTTTCAATTTATGGCAAAAAGGCAACTGCAACTTTAAAAATTGATCGAACTAAATACGATATAAAATACGGGTCAAGCTCATTTTTTGATGGCTTAAAAGACAAAGCTATTTATGATGATTTTGACATAAAAGTAGATTTAGAATTTTAATACAACACTATAATATGAAAAATACAGATAGACCAAAATGCGGTTGTGGTAATACCCAGGATAGTAACGGATATTGTGATGGTTCTCACCAAAACAAAAAAAAATAAGACTTGTATAAAAATGCAACGTAAATTTAAAAAAAGCCCTTAATATTATAAGGGCTTTTTTTATAATTTTAATCCTTCTAAACTTCTTTTTATAGTTTCAATTTTTGCTACAGCATCTGCTTCTTTTTGACGTTCGATTGCTACAACATTCCCTGGAGCATTATTAACAAAACGTTCATTACTCAATTTACCTTGAATACTTTTTAAAAACCCTTGAGTGTATTTTAATTCTTCTGAAAGTTTTACTATTTCATCTTCAATATTTATAGAACCCTTCATAGGGATAAAATATTCATTAGATTTAACTCTATAAGTTAAAGCACCATCTATTTTTTCAGAAATGTAATTTAATTTTTCAATATTACCCATTTTCTTGATTACAGAATCAAAAGATTTAGTAGCATTAATATTATTTATAACTGATAAATTTATCGTTTCTTTAAATGATATATTTTTCTCTTTTCTAATCGTCCTAATTCCTGAAATAACTTCGGAAGCAATTTCAAAATCTTTTAAAATACCATCATCAACTGCTTCTATAGAGGGATATCTTGAAACAATTAAAGCTTCATCTATTGATCTATCTGATATTTGATGCCAAATTTCTTCAGTAAGAAATGGCATAAAAGGATGTAATATTTTTAAATTATTCTCAAAAGTAATGATAATAGCATCAAATGTTTTTCTATCCATTGGTTTTTGATAACCTGGTTTTACCATTTCTAATAACCAAGAACAGAAATCATCCCAGATTAACTTATAAATAGTCATTAATGAATCTGAAAGGCGGTATTTTGAAAAATGATCTTCCATTTCAGCAAAAGCACTTTGAAATTTAGAGTGATACCATTCTAAGGCAATTTTACTAGACTCTGGCTGCTCAATACTATCACTTAGCTCCCATCCGCTAACTAATCGATACGCATTGATTATTTTATTACTAAATGCTTTCCCTTGTGCCAACTTAGTTTCATCAAACAATAAATCGTTTCCAGCACCAGAACTTAATAGCATCATTCCAGCTCTTACTGCGTCTGCACTATAATCCTCAATCAATTTTAAAGCATCAGGAGAGTTTCCTAATTGTTTAGACATTTTTCGCCCTTGATCATCTCTTACAATACCTGTAAAATATACATTATTAAAAGGCTTTTTATTTCTAAATTCATAACCTGCAAATATCATCCGTGCTACCCAAAAGAAAATAATATCTGGACCTGTAACTAAATCATTGGTCGGATAATAATAATTAATTTCTTTATTATCTGGGTTTCTAATTCCATCAAAAACAGATATTGGCCATAACCACGAAGAAAACCAAGTATCAAGAGCATCTTGATCTTGTTTTAAATCTTCACTTTTCAATGTTGAATTTCCAGTTTTATCTCTAGCAATTAACAATGCTTCTTCTATATTCTCTGCAACTACAAAATCTTCTTTAGCATCGCCATAATAATAGGCTGGAATTTGTTGTCCCCACCATAATTGACGTGAAACATTCCAATCTCTAATATTCTCCAACCAATGACGGTAGGTATTTTCTATTTTTTTTGGAAATAATTTAATTTCTTCTGTTTCCAGTACTGCTTTTAATGCAGGTTTCACCATCTCATCCATCTTCAAAAACCATTGATCTGAAAGTCTTGGTTCAATTACTGCTTTTGTTCTTTCTGAAGTACCTACTTTATTTAAGTGGGTTTCAACTTTTAAAACACAACCTAAAGATTTTAATTCTTCATATATTTCATCTCTTACAACAAAACGATCTTTCCCTTGATAATGCAATCCGAAACTATTTAAGCTAGCATCTTCATTAAAAATATCAATTACTTCAAGCTTGTGTTTATCACCTAAAGCTTTATCATTTATATCATGAGCTGGAGTTACTTTTAAGCAACCTGTACCAAACTCTACATCTACATAATCGTCTTCGATGATCGGAATAACACGATTACAAATAGGAACAATCGCTTTTTTTCCTTTTAGATGCGTAAATCTTTCATCCTTAGGATTGATACAAATAGCGGTGTCTCCTAATATGGTTTCAGGACGTGTAGTCGCAATTGTGAGTGTATCGTTAGTATCTTCAATTTTATAATTTATATAGTATAATTTTCCTTTTTGTTCTACATATTCAACTTCTTCATCCGATAAGGTTGTTTTTGCTTCTGGATCCCAATTAACCATCCTAAATCCTCTATAAACTAAGCCCTTGTTATAAAGATTCACGAAAGTTTTTATAACAGATTCACTCATGTCATCATCCAAAGTGAATTTTGTACGATCCCAATCACAAGAACAGCCTAATTTTTTTAATTGTTCTAAAATTACTCCACCATATTCTTCAGTCCAATCCCAAGCATGCTTTAAAAATTCATCTCTAGATAAATCGTTTTTATCAATTCCCTGTTCTTTTAATTTCGCAACCACTTTTGCTTCTGTTGCAATAGATGCATGATCCGTACCAGGTACCCAACAAGCATTTTTACCTTGTAAACGAGCACGACGAATTAATACATCTTGAATGGTATTATTAAGCATATGTCCCATATGTAAAATACCTGTCACATTTGGAGGTGGAATTACAATACTATAAGGCTCTCTTTCGTCAACTTCTGAATGAAAATAGTTATTTTCCATCCAGTAGCGATACCATTTATTTTCAATATTTTGAGCATTATATTTCACTTGTAAAGCCATTTTGGTCTGATATTTGAATAATAATTTGCAAAAGTAAGTATATCCTTATGATAATAAAAGTGAATGATATACTTTGCTAGATGTTTTAAAGTTAACTACTTTAGCATTAAATAAACACCTTTGATATGAAAAAAATAGTAATTATAGCATTAATCGCTTTTGTAGGATTAGTACAGCAAGTACATGCACAAGCAAAAATTGAATTTAAAACAGACATTATTGACTATGGTGAAATAGCAAAAGGAAGTGATGGAGTAAGAGTTTTTGAGTTCACAAATACTGGTGACGCACCATTAATAGTAAGTAATGTAAAATCATCTTGTGGATGTACTGTCCCTTCAAAACCAAAAGGAGCTATAGGTCCTGGAGAATCTAGTACTATCGAAGTGAAATATGATACTAAAAGAGTTGGGCCTATTAGAAAAACGGTAACCGTTTATTCCAATGCAGATCAACCTATATTTTCTTTAAAAATTAAAGGAAAAGTACTTGCAACGGGTGGTGATAATGGAAAAAGTGTTTTAGAGAAAACAAAATAAATTCATTCTAATTAAAAGTAAAAGGGATGCTATATTATAGTAACATCCCTTTTTTCAATTTAAAACAAGGATGTTAAAATAAATTTTTTTCTAAGAATTGCATTGTTTCTTTTAATTTTCAAGGTAATTCTCTTACCTGCTTTAGAAGAAAACAAACCAATAATCTGATATAAATTATATTGATAAGCTTGAGTTCCATTTACGGATAGTATCTCATCACCTACTTTTATGCCCGCTAAATAAGAAGGTGATTCTTTTCTGATTTCTGAAACAACATATTTTGGTTCAAGAGAAAAATCATAGGTAGAGGAAAGGGTAATCTGTGTTGCTCCATCAATTTCATTTGATCTGTTTTTAAAAGAATCTCGTTTATTCTTTATCAATACAAGACCATCATGCTTAATTGTTAATCCACTCATATTCTGTCTCTTATACACATCTGACGCTGCCGACGACTCCTTACGTGTAGA
>CAJXVL010000181.1 GCA_913061205.1 uncultured Flavobacteriaceae bacterium
GGATGAATTTCGCAGTAAATATTTAATTCTCTTACGCGTCTTGCGATAAGCTGTGTATACTGTGAACCAAAATCTAGAATGAGGACGTTGTTTTGCATTCGCAAAAATAAGCTAAAAAATTATTTTGTATCACAGTTTTAATAATTTTATGATATAAATATTTAAAAAAAGCCTTTTAAATATCTTGTAATATAATTTCATTCCAATAAATTTGTTTATTGTTTAATAAAAGTATAATTAATAACTTGAGATGAAAATGAAAATTGGGATCGATGCAATTGACTACTATGTTCCTCCAATTGCTTTAAGAATTGATGAATTGGCTAAAGCAAGGAATATACCTCCTGAAAAACTAGAAAAAGGACTGGGTTTGCATGCTATGTCTTTAACTGATGTAAATGAAGATACTGCTTCCTTAGCTGCAAATGCTTTACTGCGTTTAATTGAAAATAATAAAATTGACCCAACCACAATTGGCCGTATTTATTTGGGCACAGAAAGCGCTATTGATGCTGCAAAACCTACCTCAACTTACGCTGTTGGAGCTGTTGAAGATAAATTAACAGATCAATTTGGTGAACGATGTTTTAAAAATTGTGATGTTGTAGATTTAACTTTTGCGTGTATTGGAGCTATTGATGCTCTAGAAAATTGCATTGATTGGGTGCGTGCCAATCCTTCCAGAAAAGCAATTGTAATAGCTTCTGATATTGCGAAATACAAATTAAATTCTTCGGGAGAATATACTCAAGGTGCTGGAGCAGTTGCAACATTAATTTCAAGTAATCCTAACATACTTGAAATAAACGATACAATTGGCATTGGCATGCAACATGTGGGCGACTTCTTTAAACCCAGAAGAACTTTAAGTAATATTGATTTACAAAAGTTTTCAAATGGAATTACTGTTCAAGATATTACGGAATCTTCAAAAGAAAAAATGGAATTATTTTCTGAAGAGCCCGTTTTTGACGGTTATTATTCAAACGAATGCTACCAAAATCGAATTAAAGAAGCCTTAGATCATTTTAATAAACAAAAGAAAACAGATTTTTTAGAAGATTGGAACCACTTAATATTCCATTTACCCTATGCGTATCAAGGCAGAAGAATGATGCTAGACATATGGTTATCATGGATAAAAGAAAAAGGATTGATGAAGTTATTAGAAGAAGAAGTTGGACCAATTAACAAAATGGAATATAAAGAGTGGAAAAAACAAGTTTCAAAATCTAAAATTTATCAAAAATTTATAAAAGAAAAAATAGCAGACGGTGAAAAAGCCTCAATGCAAATTGGTAATATGTATACGGGATCTATCTTTATGTCTTTAATAAGTTTATTAGTGGTTTCCATGGAACAACAAAAAGAGTTAACAGGACGTACCATTGGTTTTTTAAGCTACGGGAGTGGCTCTAAATCTAAAATTTTAGAAGGCACCATTTCTAAATACTGGTTGAATAAAGTAAAAGATTTATCAATTTTTGCAACCTTAAAAAACAGAATGTTTATTGATTTTAGCACCTATAACAAATTACATAATTGCGCTATTGATAAACCGATATCTAAAAAGAAAGCATTTGTTTTAAGTGGTATAGATGACCAACAAAATAAAAAAGGATTTAGACATTATAAATATTAAAATTATGATCCATATATAAAAACACAAGAACATCCATTTTAAAACTTTTATTACAATTTTAAATCAGCTGTACCTTTGGTCTATTATGTAAGGAAAGAAATGGTTTCACTAATTCAGTAACCATATCTATAGAAAAACAGATTACGGTAGGTTTAAAGTGAAACTCAACAAGGATTTATGAATAATAGATCCTGAAATTTATTTAGAGATAATAAAAACGCTTTAAGCCTTTTACTTTTGAGTTTAAAAAAAAGTATATTCGTTGAACAGTTGATCAAGAAAATTAAAACAATGAAAAAAATACATATTGTTATACTATTAACTCTTTTCTTATCGCTATTTACCAATGTTATTCTTGCCCAACAATGTGATGGAATCACGATAGAGAGCCTTACTAACCCTGGACCTTTTGCAATAGAAACTTTGACAGAAGCAGATGGAATACGTAATGGCCCCGATTATTTAGGAGCAACCATTTACTATCCTACGAACGGCACATCACCATTCCCGAGTATTGCAATTATACCTGGATTCACGGGTCTTCCTTCAAGTGTTCAAGAATGGGGACCATTTTATGCATCTCACGGAATTGTAACCATTATTATAGGCACGAATTCTCTTGTAGATTTTCCAGAGGCTCGTGCTCTTGCACTTTTAGATGCTTTGGAAACAATTAGACAAGAAAACACTAGAACTTCATCTCCACTTGAAGGAGCTCTTAACTTAAACCAACTAGCTGTGAGCGGACATTCCATGGGTGGTGGAGGTGCGCAAAGGGCAGCTGTACTTGATAATACCATAGCTGGTGTTGTTGCTTTATGCCCATGGTTACCTAATCCTCAACTTAATCATCAAAGTCCGGTGGTGATTTTTAGTGGGGAAAATGATACGGTAGCACCTCCTTTGCAACACGCAGATATTCACTATGATGCAACCCCGAATACAACTGACAAATTACTATTCGAAATTGCAAACGGCAATCATTCCGTAGCCAACAATCCCAATGGCGGAGGAGGTTCTATCGGAAAAATAGCACTATCATGGATTAAACTTTATGTAGAAGAAAATGATTGTTATTGTTCCTTGTTAACGGATGACCTCCTGGTAAACCCTCCAGCTGCATCTAAGGTAGAGCAAGATTTCGAATGTGAATTATTAAGTCTTAATAATCAAGAATTAGCGATTGAACTTTATCCCAATCCAACGAGTAACTTTATCAATATTGTGAACAAAGCTGACATGGTATTAGAAGGCGTTAAAATTTATGACATGAACGGGAAGTTCGTTAGCGAGGTTTTGATTACAAATAGCAATACATTAAACATCGATCTATCAGGTCTTTCTTCTGGAATATATATGTTACATGCTTACAATGATCAATTAAATATCATAAAAAAAGTGATAAAAAAATAGGTTTGATAATTTAATCACGAGAATAGTAATGATAATTCAAAGAATCAAATTTTCGTCCCAACTAAGTTACTAGAATGATAAACTTAACCGAATTACAATGAAGTTTAATAAATCTTATAAGAAATACCAGCGATTTAAAGAGGAGAATAATAAAAATTTTAAGCTATTATTTTATGCGCTGTTAATTGGAATTATTGTAGGGCTGGTTGGTGCCATTTTTAGAATTACACTAAGTTATATTGAAATTTTCAGAGTTAACTTATATGAAAATGCAGGAAACTCGGGTTTTATGAGTTGGCTATGGCCTATTTTATTTGCAATTACAGGAATAAGCATCGCATTATATTTAGTTCGGAAATTTGCACCTGAGGCTTCAGGTAGTGGAGTTCAAGAAATAGAGGGCGCACTAGATGGACTAAGACCTATGCGTTGGAAAAGAGTATTACCCATAAAATTTATTGCTTCATTATTTTCCTTGGGGAGTGGTTTACTGTTAGGGCGAGAAGGACCGACTATTCAAATGGGAGCAAATATTGGTAAAATGGTAAAAGACACATTGGGGAAATCGGATATTGAAAGCAATTCATTGATTTCTACTGGAGCTGCTGCAGGACTCGCTAGTGCTTTTAATGCACCTTTTGCAGGAATTATTTTTGTAATTGAAGAAATGCATGGACAGTTTAAATTTAATTTTTATTCAGTTGCGGCTATTATGATTGGTGCCGGAACAGCAGATTTTATTGTTAGGGTTCTAGTCAATTCTAAACCGGTTCTAGAAATAATGATTTTTCCAAGTCCAAACATATTTGGACTATGGATATTTATAATTCTGGGTTTATTATGCAGTATTATAGGCTATGTATATAATAAGTTACTTGTTATATCGTTGGATTTATTTAAATTTTCCTTTAAAATACCAATAATTTATACGGGAATTACTGTAGGATTAATCATTGCAGTAATTGGTATGTTTTTTCCCAATCTAATAGGAGGGGGATATGATATAATTACCAAAGGAGTTGGTAATTCTTTTACATTATCTTTTTTATTATTTTTATTTATTGCAAGATTATTATTGTCAATTTTTAGCTATAGCACAGGTTCGCCAGGAGGAATTTTCTTACCTATGCTTACCCTTGGAGTTATTTTTGGCATGTTGTTTGGAACTAGTATGCAACACTATTTTCCAGATTTAATTTCCCACCCAGGTGTATATGCCATAGCTGGTATGGCTGGTATTTTTTCAGCAACCGTTAGAGCCCCTTTAACGGGATTAGTACTTGCAATAGAAATGACATCAAACTATGAATTAATTTTACCCTTGATAGTAACCACAGTTATCGCTTCAGTATTTACAGCATTACTGGGTAATGAACCTATTTATACCACTTTATTAAAACGCACTTTGGAAAAC
>CAJXVL010000182.1 GCA_913061205.1 uncultured Flavobacteriaceae bacterium
TCTACACGTAAGGAGTCGTCGGCAGCGTCAGATGTGTATAAGAGACAGACCTTATTTTATTTGGAAGAAAGTTGCATTTCCAAAAATAGCAGAAGACGAATTTATTGGAACTTTCAGGTATGTATTAATCATAACATTAGCGCCTATTTATTTACTCCTATTAGTCTTTAGCTCATTCTTAGTTTTCGGAAAAATAATCGGACTAACTCTCTTGGGAATAGGAATCATTTTACCTTTAGTCACTCTTCGGGTAAAATAAAAAAGGCTTCCTTTTATAGAAGCCTTCAACTATTATTTTAAACAAACAACTACCAGGTCACATCTAATTCTAAAGGCGCTCCGTTTCGTTCAACTATCACCACTGTTTTTTGTCCTTTTTCAAATTTTGAAAGAGATTTCATATAACTCATCATATCGGTAACTTCGTATTCACCAACTTTAATTACTACATCACCTTTAATCATTCCCGCACGTTGAGCTGGTCTTTCTTCACTTACACCATCAATACGCATTCCTTTATCATCATATAAATAATCTGGAATTACCCCTAAAGTAACTTTAAAATCTGGTGCTTCTTCGCTTTCATTTTTCGTTTTTCTAAATGCTAACCTACCCTCATTATCTAAGTCAGTAATGATATCGAAAATATAAGTTGAAATAGCGTCCATTCCTTCATAATTAAGCTTTTCTGCATCATCAGTTGGTTTATGATAATCCTCATGTTGTCCTGTAAAAAAATGTAGAACTGGAATATCAGCTAAATAAAATGAAGTGTGATCACTTGGTCCAATTCCAGATTTTTTTTCGATAAGTTTAAAATCGGAATTATTCGCAAATAAAGTTTGACTAAATTTAGGTGAAGTACCTACACCATATATGGCAAGTGATTTATCCTCTTTTAATCTTCCCACCATATCCATGTTAATCATATAATTTACTTTTTTAGTATCGATGGTTGGGTTTTTTACAAAATAATTAGAACCTAATAATCCCAATTCTTCTCCTGAAAATGAAATAAATAAGTAATTATTATTGATATTCTTCCCTTTAAGACGTTTTGCTAAATTCATCATTACTGCTACACCACTAGCATTATCATCTGCCCCATTATGAATTTCTATTCCTTCACCCCTATACAAAGAACCTTCACTACCAAACCCTAAATGATCATAATGAGCTCCAATAATAACGGTGTTTTCTGCATTATTATTGATATAAGCAACCACATTTAAACCCGTAATCGTACTGTCTTCTTTGTTTGTGTTATAAGTAACTTCAGCGTGTGGATTGGTTTTAGCTTTAAAAGTAAAAGGCTGTAAATAACCATCCGATCCCTTTGGTACTAATCCCATATTTTTGAATCTTTCAGCAAGATAATTTGCAGATTTTTTTTCTGTTTCAGATCCAGTTTCTCTACCTTCTTGAGAATCGTCTGCTAAAAAATACACATCATCTTTCATAGAAAATTCCTTGACAGGTGTTTCGGTTTCACAAGAAGATACTAGAAATAGTAATGCAAATAAATAAAATACTTTTATCATTAATTTTTAATCTAATTTATTAGAAATAACCAAAATATTTATTGGCAAAGATCCTAAAGCGTTATTTTTGTGCAAAATTAACCTAATTATGAAACGAATACCAATTTTATTAATTGTTTTATTCACATTCGCTTGTAAAGAAAATAAAACTGAAACCAAACTAACCGATGTTTCTAAGGCTAAAGAAATATCTAAAACAATAAAAAAAGACTCTTTAATCTTCCCTGAAGAAACTCATTTTAAATCGTTACGCCAAGTAACTTTTGGTGGCGATAATGCAGAAGCTTATTGGAGTTTTGATGATCAACAGTTAATTTTTCAATCTAATAATAAAAAATGGGGATTATCGTGTGATCAGATGTTTTTAATGAATGCTGATGAAACTTTTAATAAAAATATTCCACCAATGATAAGTACTGGAATGGGCCGAACAACTTGCGCTTATTTTTTACCAGATAACAAAAGCTTTATTTATGGTTCTACTCACCTAGCAGATAAGGAATGTCCTGAAGTTCCATTGCGTAAAAACGGAAGGTATGTATGGCCAGTTTATGATAGTTTCGACATTTTTGTTGCCGATTTAGAGGGAAATATTACTGGACAATTAACAAATTCACCCGGTTATGATGCTGAAGCTACAGTTTCTCCAAAAGGTGATAAAATAGTATTTACCTCAACAAGAAGTGGAGATTTAGAATTATATACGATGAATCTTGACGGAAGTGATGTACAGCAAATCACTAACGAATTAGGCTATGATGGTGGGGCTTTCTTTTCTCCAGACGGAACCAAATTAATTTTTAGATCATCAAGGCCTAAAACAGTAGAAGAAATTAGTAAATACAAAGGATTGTTAGCTGAAGGGTTAGTTGAACCTACCAATATGGAACTTTACATATGTAATGCTGATGGTAGTGACATAAAACAATTAACCAATCTAGGAAATGCCAATTGGAGCCCATTTTTTACGCCAGATGGAAAAAAAATATTATTCTCTAGTAATTATGAAGCTGAAAGAGGGTTCCCTTTTAATTTGTACATGATTGATGTAGATGGAAAAAATTTAGAGCGTATCACACACGGTGAAACATTTGATGCTTTCCCAGTTTTTTCAAATGATGGAAAAAATTTAATATTCTCATCTAATAGAAATAATGGTGGCGGACGTGACACCAATCTATTTATAGCAGAATGGCAAGATTAATTCTGGCGAATTCTTGATTTTAAATTCGATTGACTATTTTTAATGTTCTATATTTTAAAAACTTAAACTATTCTTGTTTTTAACAAACACTATAAATGCTCATAACATTAAAAAAAAATAGAACAACAACAATATTGTTGGTTCTAATAAGTCTATTGTTTTATATAGTTTTCGCTTATGACCAAGACCGAAGTGATTTTATAAAACTCATCACTCTTATTGGAACATTATTTTTTATTACTAACAAAATCATCCAAATAAATAAAGATTGTTTTTGGTTATTAACAGGAATCGGAATAACTTTTAGATTACTTTTTATTGCTATACTCCCTAATTTATCTCAAGATTTTTATCGTTTTATTTGGGATGGAAGATTAATTTCGCAAGGCATAAGTCCGTATTTATTTACCCCTGAAAGCTATATAGAAGACGCTTCAAACTCATTTGGGGTAATTATCAATCAAGCACAGGAGCTCTATAATGGAATGGGCAGTTTAAACGGAAGTCATTTTAGCAACTACCCCCCTATCAATCAATTATGTTTTTCAATTGCTTCAGTTTTTACAGAAAAAAGTATTTTAGGGTCCGTAGTGGTGATGCGAGTTATAATAATTTTAGCTGATCTAGGAATTCTATTTATAGGAAAAAAATTATTATTAAAGCTTCATTTAAATCCAAATCAAATTTTTTGGTATTTCTTAAATCCTTTTATCATTATAGAACTAACTGGTAACCTTCATTTTGAAGGGGTTATGCTATTTTTTTTAATTGCTTCTCTATATTTATTACATCAAAAAAAATGGCTTGGTGCTGCTTTTTTGTTAGGAATTTCTGTTTCTGTAAAACTAATTCCTTTACTTCTTCTTCCTTTGTATTATAAATGGTTTATCCATAATTTTAATAAAGGTTATTTTAAGCTTGCTGGTTTTTATTTTATAGTATTAGGAATAGTTATTTTAACTTTTGCACCTTTTTTATCATCTCAATTTATTAATAATTTTTCTGAAACAATCTTTCTTTGGTTTCAAAATTTCGAGTTTAATGCAAGTATCTATTATTTAATTCGTTGGTTGGGTTTTAAAATAGTTGGTTGGAATATGATAGCAATCATTGGAAAAATTCTTCCAATATTTATAATTTTATTTATTTTACTCTTTTCGTTTTATAGAAAGAATAAATCAACTCAGCAACTTATTACTTCCTTGCTATTTGGAATTTCTATATATTTTTTACTTTCTACAACCGTTCACCCTTGGTACATTGCCAGTCCATTATTACTTTCCGTTTTTACTAGATATAAATTTTCAATAATTTGGAGTTTAGCGGTAATGTTGAGTTATATGGCGTATAGTGCTGACGGGGATTCTGAAAATTTATGGTTAGTGGCTGTGGAGTATTTTGTAGTGATTGGATTTTTTATCTGGGAAATATTTCAATATAGAAAAAGAACTGTTATTTCCTAAACTTATAGTAAACACTTTTACTTAATCTAGTATAACTACTAATTCTTTTTTATCTATTTTTACAACAATCCAAAGATCTTAAATTATTAAAAAAATAGTTAGAAATACCTTCATCTTTATTAGCGTTTTACTGCTAATTCTTTTAATTTCTTTAATTGGAATACACTACTATTTCTGTCTCTTATACACATCTGACGCTGCCGACGACTCCTTACG
>CAJXVL010000183.1 GCA_913061205.1 uncultured Flavobacteriaceae bacterium
TTACCCTTTGAATTTTATTTTAAAAATAACAAAACTGAAAATAACTGTATTGTTAGTTTTAAAAAAGAGCAAATTACCATAGCAATAAATGATAAAATATTTTCATTTTCAAACAATGAAAGCGAATTTGAAAACTCATTATTTAGCTACAAAACAAAATTTTTAAATGATGTTGGTCAAGATACCTATATCATTAATAAATTTGACATGACGCAAACAGTTAATGCGATAAAATCAAATTATACTGTTTCTACATCTAAAACATCAAATACATATGGAATCTCCTATTCTGGTCCTAACAAAGAGTTAAACTCAACAATTTTGAATGGTATTGTAGATGGAATTATAGAAAATGATATTAGTGAAAAGAAAAATGTGTATCAAGTGTCCATTAACTTTATTGATTCTAGAATTTATACATTACAAGGAAAAATTGATTCACTAAATGCTGTAATTTCTAATTATAAAATTTCAAATGGTTTATACATACCTGAAAATCAAATAAATTCAGAATTGATCAATTTAAATGAAATTGAACAAAAAATATTTAATAATTCATTGCAAACTGAATTGTCTTTTAAATTGATAAATGAAGTAGAAAAACAAAACTCTTTCGAATATTTACCAACTGACATTGGTATTGAAAATGAAAATATAAATCAAATGGTTTTTCAGTTTAACAAGATTATTTTAGAAAAAAACACCTTATTGGTGGAGGCCACAGAAAAAAACCCACTTGTTATTCAATCACAAAACCAACTCATTGATCTAAGAGCTAATATTCTTAATAGTTTAAATATCTATGTTGATAAATTAAAAATGAAATTAAATAGATACAAGAGCTACAAACAAAAAAGTAACGCATTGGTGGGTTTAATTCCACTCAGAGAATCCGAATTAAACAACCTAGAGAAAGAACTCTTACTTGCAAGTAATTTACATTCATACTTATCTCAAAAAAAAGAAGAGGCATTGATTAATTTATCTTCTTTACAATCGAACATTAAATTAATAAATAATGTTAATTATATTTTAGAATCAAAAACCAATAAACCAAGAACATTGTCACTTTTTTTACTTGCCGGTTTTATGCTCCCAGTCGGATTTAGTCTCCTTATCTATTTTTATAGAATGATTTATATTGATATAGAATATCTAGAACAAAAGCTTACTGATATAAATTTTTTGGGTATTATAAAATTTTCGAAAAAAAATGTGTCGATGGAAAATAAATCTATACAAAATGAACTTTTGAAAAGAATTTATCATAATATAAATATGCTAATTCCAAAATCAGGAAAAGGAACTTCTATTATGATTACATCCTGTATTAAAAATGAGGGAAAAACATTTACTGCCTATAATCTATCCACATTTTTAGCTAGTAAAGGTAAAAAAGTTGTTTTGATAGGGACTGATTTAGGGAATCCTGATTTATCAAAATTATTTGATCAAAAAAACAAAACCCCTAAAGGATTGACAAATATTATAAATGACACTAAAAATGATTTCAAAGAACTTTTTGAAGACTATAAAACAACTAACAAACAACTCGATACTCTTTTTGTTGGAACAAAAATAAATACTAAAATTAGTGTTTTTGATACTCAAAAATTTGATGATTTAATTTCTTACCTCAAAGAAAAATATGATTATATTATTTTTGATAGTGCACCAATTCTTTTTATGGTTGATTCATTAGAATTATTAGAAAAATCAGATTATGTTGTTCATGTTTTTAGAAAAAACTTTTCATCTAAAAAGTTAGTAAATTACGTATTGGACTATAAAGAAAAATACAATAAAAAAAACATAGGGTATGTAATTACTGATGACACTAAACCTGATAAGTTTATAGACAAATATGGATATGGATATGGATACGGATATGGATACGGATATGGATATGCTGGAGGTAGATAAAACAAATGAGTAGGCTTAAAATTACTCCAAGCTAATACTGTTCATACAATATTCGAAAACCTATTTGTTGGACTCATTTTCTTTAAAAAATAATAGGTGTAATGTATTACACCTATTATTAGTATGAAAATACAAAAATATTCACTATATTACTGATTATTAAATAATTAGGTTTTATTTTTCATCAATAAATTTTTTTAAAATGGAGAAATATAAAAATGAATTAATTACTTGGGGATGTATTTTATTATTCGGAACCCTATCAATGGTTTTCTATTCAATTATGATTTAATTTTAATAGTTAAAACATAATGAGAAAATTACTTATGATTTTAGTGAATAGAATTTTCAGCAAAGAAAAATCAACTAAAATCAACGATGGGACAATACGTAAAGCTGTAAATGATTGGTCGAAAAACGCTGAAAAAGCTCAGTGTAAATATGGGCATATTTCTAAGTGGGATACTTCTGAAGTAACTACTATGAGTAAGCTATTTTATAAAAATAGTTGTTTTAATGCCCCTATTAATGATTGGGATGTAAGTAAGGTAAAAACAATGGAAGAGATGTTTTACAATGCTTCTAGCTTTAACCAAGACATAAGTGATTGGGATGTAAGTAATGTAATGAATATGAAGGCTATGTTTCTTAAGGCATTTAAATTTAACCAATCCATTGGGAAATGGAATGTGACTAATGTTAGTGATATGATGTTTATGTTCTATGAAGCTAACGCTTTTCAACAAAATTTAAGTAATTGGAATGTTAACAATGTTGTATTTTATTCACATTTCAGTAAAAAGAACTTTCAACTGAATTTTTCCCATCCTAATTTCTCTAATCCTAATCTTTAATTAAAATTTCAATAATTTTTTTTAAATGAGTTTATTTATAAGCCAAATGCATCTTTAACTCTAGAGACAAAATCTAGTTTTTCCCAGGTAAAGGTTTCCACTTTCTTAGTAAGTGTCTTACCATCTACTGCATGGAATGTTAAGTTTTTAATTTCAGGAGTTCTTCCCATATGTCCATAAGAAGCAGTCTCTAAATAAATAGGATTTCTAAGTTTTAAACGTTTTTCAATAGCAGCTGGTCGCATGTCAAAAAGATCTTCTACTATTTTTGAAATCTCACTATCAGACATCTCAATTTTTGCAGTATTGTAAGTTACTACATTTATAGAAGTTGGTTTAGCCACTCCAATTGCATAACTCACTTGTACTAATATTTCGTCACAAACTCCAGCTGCAACTAGATTTTTTGCAATATGTCTAGATGCATATGCTGCACTGCGGTCTACTTTACTCGGGTCTTTTCCACTAAAAGCGCCACCACCGTGTGCTCCTTTACCCCCATAGGTGTCTACGATTATTTTTCTACCAGTTAATCCTGTATCTCCGTGAGGACCTCCAATCACAAATTTTCCAGTAGGGTTAATGTGGTAGGTGATATCGTTATTAAATAAACCTTGTATTTCTGGAGATAATTTGGAAACTACTCTAGGTATTAATTGCGAAACTAAATCTGACTTTATGGTAGCTAACATCTTTTCATCTTCATCAAAATCATCATGTTGTGTAGAAATAACAATGGTGTCAATACGTTGTGGCTTGTTGTCGTCACTATATTCTATAGTAACTTGACTTTTTGCATCTGGTCTTAGGTAAGAGATTTCTTTGTTTTCTCTTCTTATTTCGGCTAATTCAATTAAAATGCGATGACTTAAATCTAAAGCCAATGGCATATAGTTTTCAGTTTCGTTAGTAGCATATCCAAACATCATACCTTGATCTCCTGCACCTTGTTCCTCTCCTTCTTTGCGATCTACTCCTTGATTAATATCTGAAGATTGTTCGTGAATGGATGAAAAAACGCCACAAGAATTACCATCAAACATGTATTCACTTTTAGTGTAACCAATTTTATTGATCACATCTCTAGCTATTTTCTGAACATCCAAATAGGTATTGCTTTTTACTTCACCTGCCAAAACTACTTGACCAGTGGTAACTAGCGTTTCACAGGCAACTTTTGATTGTGGATCAAATGCTAAAAAATGATCAACTAATGCGTCACTAATTTGATCCGCTACTTTGTCTGGATGCCCTTCAGAAACACTTTCTGATGTAAATAAATAAGCCATGAATAGAATTTTAATTTAATATTTATAAGTGACGGATGGAGCTTGGAGAAAGTACACCATAGTAAATGAATGTATGTACTACCTTTTAGCATTTATGTTACTATTATTATAAAAGTAACAGAGGTTGCAATCAGTCAAATTTTTCCTCTTTTGAATTTTCAAATATACGTTTTTTAGTAAAAACAAAAGAAGACTTAATGTTTTATTAAATGAACTCTTTGAGTCACATTTATTGGGTATGTAAAAATCTATGGTGTAACTACTTTGGTCTTCCGCTAACCATTTTTTGCTCTGTATCTGTCTCTTATACACATCTCCGAGCCCACGAGACGTAGAGGAATCTCG
>CAJXVL010000184.1 GCA_913061205.1 uncultured Flavobacteriaceae bacterium
CTCGGAGATGTGTATAAGAGACAGCCTTTATTGTTTTTTTTACAATGAATGCATCTTCTCAAAACTGGATGACTGATTTAGAAGAATCGAAAAAATTAGCTTCTGGAGAAAATAAAAAAATAATTCTTGTATTTCAAGGATCAGACTGGTGTGCACCTTGTATAAATTTGGATAAGAAAATTTGGAGTTCTGAAGAATTTAAAGAACATGCCAAGAATAATTATATAATGTTACAAGCAGATTTTCCAAGAAAAAAGAAAAATGCATTATCTGAAATTCAACAGAAAAAAAATAATAGATTAGCGGAGTTGTATAATAAAAATGGATATTTCCCTTTTGTAGTGATTTTGGATAAATCGGGAAAAAAATTAGGAGAAATGGGATATTTAAAGATCAGTCCGAACGAATATATAAATAAAATTAATTCAATTTCTGAATAAAATTGAAAAACAACGTTACTCTTTTATTGTTACTTTTTTCACTGAGTACTTTTGCTCAGGAAAACTTTAAACGTACTCTTATTTTAATGGGAAGTCGTTTTGATATTACGGTAGTGGCTTCCAATGAAAAAGAAGGAAACGAATATATTGATAGTGCTATTTTTGAAATAGCTAGGATTGAAAAGCTGATTTCTTCTTGGGATGTAAATTCAGAGACTTCCTTAATTAATAAGCTTTCAGGAATACAACCAATTAAAGTAGATAAAGAATTATTTGATTTAATTGAACGTTCTATAGCAATATCAACATTAACTAATGGTGCTTTTGATATCAGTTATGCTTCCATGGATCGGATATGGAAATATGATGGGAGCATGAGAGAAATGCCTTCGGAAGAGAAAATTTCTAACTCCATTAAAAAAGTTGGATATAAAAATATTATTATTGATAAGGAAGCACAAACCGTTTTCCTTAAACTAAAAGGAATGAAAATTGGCTTTGGAGCTATAGGAAAAGGATATGCTGCTGATAAAGCGAAAGCATTACTTATAGAAAAAGGAGCTAAAGCTGGAATTATCAATGCATCTGGCGATTTAAATGCTTGGGGTAAACAAGCTAATGGAAAAGATTGGATGGTAGCAATTACCAATCCTTTAAATAAAAATAAGGTATTTTCATGGCTTCCAATAAACGATTCAGCAATAGTAACTTCTGGGAATTATGAAAAATTTGTTAGTTTTAATGGGATAAGGTATTCACATATCATTGATCCTAGAACTGGATATCCAAGTACAGGAATAATTAGTACATCAATAATGACTTCTAATGCAGAATTAGCAGATGCAATTTCGACTTCTGTTTTTGTGATGGGTGTTGAAACTGGATTAGATTTTATAAATCAATTAAAAGGAGTTGATTGTATAATTATTGATGAACAAAATAAAATACATACTTCAAATAATATTAAATTAAATAACACGAATTAGTATGAAAAAGGCATTTTTACTTATGATTGTTATATTTACCCTTAGCTCTTGCGTTGTTGTAAAAGAGTACGAAAAAGTAAATATTAATGATCCCGATATGAAATTAACAAACTATGCTATTGATCGTTTTAATACAAATGCTTTATTGTATCGTGAAGCTACATCTGGAGGGAATGGTGGAAAAACTAGTGGAGGTTGTGGTTGTAATTAAACTAGGCATTATTAAAATATGAAAAATATAATCAAATTAGCACTCTTTTTTTCTACGATAGCAATATTTGCTCAAAATGATTCTACAAAAGTGTATAAGAAAAGAGTACTTGAATCTACTGAGGTAGATTTTTTAATGAGTTATTATGAACAAGATGGTGATAATGCTTCTGTTACAGGAGGTATTGGAACAGAAGAATTAACTGACTTATCTCCAACAATTGTCGTTTCAATTCCTCTTAACGAGGATGATATTTTAACTGTTGATTTTGGAATATCCGCCTATACTTCAGCTTCTTCAAGTAATTTGAATCCTTTTGACAAATCAGGAGCATCTATTGAAAGCGGTGCAAAAGGCACCCCTTGGCTTGCGGCCTCAGGTGCTTCTGCATCAGATACTTGGTATGGATTAAATGCTGATTATAGTCACAGTTCTGATGATAGGAATTTTATTTGGGGAGCTCATGCAAGTTTTGCTACAGAATATGATTATACTTCTATAGGATTTGGTGGTTCTGTTGCAAAATTATTTAACGAAAAAAATACAGAATTAAATATTGGAACCCAAGTATATTTAGATAATTGGATTCCGGAATACCCAACAGAATTGGATTCGTATTTAGAGGTAGGAGAAGATTTAAATAAGGGTTACTTTAATGGTGTCTCTATATTGAATCAGGATGGACTTGAAATTGATAAATCTGGAATTAATGGTCCTATTTGGAATCCTGAAAATTTTGATTTTATTAATGATAAATCTAGAAATACTTATTCAGTTTCAGTGAGCTTATCTCAAATAGTAAGTAAAAATGCTCAAGGAGTTATATTTTTTGATCTTGTACAGCAAAAGGGTTGGCTATCCAATCCCATTCAGCGAGTTTATTTTAAAGATAAAGAAAATTTTTATATCGGAAACTCAGAAAGTATTCCTATTTATACTTCAAGAAAAAATACAGATGTATTTCATCTTGCTGATGATATTGAGAAGTTACCTGATACTCGTCTTAAAATTCCCATTGGTCTAAGGTTTAATTATTTTATCAATGAATTTTTGACAGTTAGAACTTACTATCGATATTATTATGATGATTGGGGAGTAAATTCGCATACGGCTAATATTGAAGTTCCAATTAAAATTAGTGATAAATTCACGTTGTACCCTTCATTTAGATATTACACCCAAACAGCAGCAGATTATTTTGCTCCTTATAACGAAAACATTTCAACAGATAACTATTATACTTCAGATTATGATTTGTCTAAATTCAATGCAAATCAATATGGTTTTGGAGTTTCTTATACAGATATTTTCACAAAAGCTAATATTTGGAAATTTGGAATTAAAAATGTAGATCTTCGATTCCATCAATACGACAGGAGTAACGGTCTTACTTCTTGGATAGTTTCTGGTGCAATAAAATTCGTAATGCAATAAACTTCCAAAGATCAACTGCTTTTTTAAATTTATACTATTTTGCATATCAAGCTTGTTTTGTAAAACAACAACTAGTTGAAAATCCTCTTTAGTATTTATGTTACTTTTTAGCTATTTGATACGCTACTTATTATAGTTATATTGATGTCATATAAATACAGCAAATAGATAAAATACTGCTATTGCTATGTGTATATTTGCATATTCAAAATAAAATATGACAACATTTAAAGATTTAGGAGTTCATGGTAATTATATAAAAGCATTAAAAGAACTTCAGATAAAAATTCCAACTGAGATTCAGGAAAAAACAATTCCAGTTTTGCTGAAAACTAAAACAGATTATATAGGTTTAGCTCAAACTGGCACTGGTAAAACCGCTGCTTATGGTCTTCCAGTTTTAAATAGCATCGATACGAATTCTGCAGTTGTACAAGCTTTAATATTATCTCCAACACGTGAATTGGTTCAGCAAATTAAAAAACAACTTTTTAAGTTCACTAAATTTAATGAAGAAAAAATTTTTGTAGAAGCTGTCTATGGAGGAGAGAAAATTGAAAAACAGATGCAACGATTGCAAAGACCTACTCATATTATTGTCGCAACTCCTGGACGTTTAATAGATTTAATTGAAAAAGGAAATGTGAACCTTAGAAGCATTAAGACAGTAGTACTTGACGAAGCAGATGAAATGCTAAGTATGGGTTTTAAAAAAGAATTAGATGCTATTTTAAATTACACAAGTGGATCTAGAAATACCTGGTTGTTCTCAGCAACTATGCCAGAGGAAATTCTTCGAATTATTTCAAAATACATGGAGCCAAGTGCTGTGAAAGTTAGTGTTAATAAAGAATCTCTTGTAAACGCCAATATTAGTCATCAATATTTAATTACTTCAATCAAAGAAAAAACAACAGTTGTATCTCAATTGTTAGATAAATTTAATGAAGGAAGAGGTATTATTTTTTGTAGAACAAAATTAGGGGTTCAAAAATTAGTCAAAGAACTTAAAGAAGAAGGTTTCTCTGTAGATGCTTTAGAAGGAGATATGCAGCAAAGAGATAGAGATAAAGTGATGAGAATGTTTAAAAAAGGCACTTTACAGTATTTAATTTCTACCGATGTATCTGCAAGAGGTATTGATGTAAATAACCTAGCGTTTGTAATGCATCACCAATTGCCTGAAAATTTAGAATACTATACCCACAGAAGTGGACGAACAGCAAGAGCCGGAAAAACAGGAATATCTTTGGCTTTAATCTGTCTCTTATACACATCTCCGAGCCCACGAGACGTAGAGGAATCTCG
>CAJXVL010000185.1 GCA_913061205.1 uncultured Flavobacteriaceae bacterium
ACGAGATTCCTCTACGTCTCGTGGGCTCGGAGATGTGTATAAGAGACAGGTCAAATATTTTAAATTTAGCTATGGTTAAAAAAAAGTGTTTGATAAAGATGTCTTTTTTAATGTTTTTGATCCTTAGACTTTTTTTGCAATCGAGCTTATAAATATCATAAATACTTCGATGAAAATGATAAGAGGTAAAAATTGTTTTATCATTTATTTGTAAAGCATAGATACAATGATCAAATAAAAAAGGTTTACTTGGTGTTTTAATCGTTTTTATCTCCTTTTTAAAATCATTCAAAAGCGCTTTTGAATTAAAAACAAACCTTCTCCATCCCGAATTTAATAACTCTGTGTGAAGTTCTAAAGCCATTATTTTATTTTTATGTACGAGCCTGGGTAGGTGTTTAGGCTTAAACAACTTAAACTTAAATTTCTGATTTGTTTTTAGAGACCCACGAAAGACGTAGTTGTTTTTTTTAAATAAATTTATAGCTTTTTCTTCATCTTTATACTGAATAATAAAGTCGATATCACCAATCATTCGCTCTCCAATATCTTCAAAAACATTAGTTAGTAAAAGCGCCGTTCCCTTTAAAAAAATATGTTTAATATTATATTTATATAGGAGATCCGACAGCTCTTTTGCCTCCGCTAATAAAACGGTATTTCTAGCTTTATTAATAGCAAAGATATTTTTAATGTATGCTATAAAATCCTCAGGAAATAAGTAGGACACCTTCTTTTTATCAATATTAAAAAAAAGAGCAGGAAGCATTAAATGACCACTGGCTAATTTTATTAAATTTTCAAAGTTGACATCATTGATATCAATACCATTTAAAATTTCAGTCGCTGGTCTATAAAGAACATTAACTAGAAGTTTTTCTTCAACACAAATCATTTAAATCATTAAAATTTTATTTACTAATCCCAACCAGGAGGGTTTGGTGGTGATCCTCCCTCACGGCCACCTCCATCAGAGCCACCATCACCACCACCCCCATCACCACTGATGCTTGGGTTAGAAGATGTAGCTTGTGCCTTTTGTGGATTTAGAATCATAAAAGTACCCATAGCTGTAAGTGCTGCATACTTTCCCATTTTCAATATTGCATCCTTTCTAGTAATTCCAGTAGGAACCTCTTCTTCGTGATCTTTAGTCTCTTTCTTCATCGCTAGTTACTTTATAAAAAGTTTTTTAGTTATTACGTTATTTTCTGATTCTAATTTAATAACATAAATACCTGAAGTTAATCCCTGTGTAGAAATTGTCTGTGTATTTATATTGTTTAAAAAAGTTTTAGATACAAGTTCTTTACCAAGAAAATCATACAATCTTAACCTAGTTTGACTCGACTGATTAGCCAACCCTTCTATTGTAATAAAGTTATGCGCATTTAACTTGTATACATTTAAAAGATTGGTTTTTATTTCATCTTCGATGGATAAACTAGATTCAATAAAGTGAATAAAGAACCTACCTGCTCCACTTAAGTTATTCGCTGGTGTTAATTCAAAGTCTTGTTCATTTAAAAGAGTCATTGTATCATTTTGATTGTCTTCTAGATAAACATTGGTACCTGCAGAAAGACCAAAAGTATCGATGCTTATTCTAAAGTCGACTCCAGCTGCTCTATTTATTACAAGAGGAACTATTACATCATCTAAACTCGCTATTCCCATTGCATTAACAGCAAATCCAACTCCTTGATCTTCATCTACTAATCTTGACATTAAAGATGCGCTTTGATTAAAATGGCCAGCATCATAGCCAGGATCTAAACCAAGAGTAAGTCCATCTTCAAAATAAAATCTCGTATAGTCTATCTCTGTGTTTCCCTCATACAGTTTAAGAATAAGCTCAAAAGAGCTTGGGTTAACACCTGAAATAAAATCATCTGTGCCAACAACAGTTCTCATAGCTGTTGTAAAGGAAACGGTATCAGAGCTTGTATTATCTGAGGCTACCATAAATCCTTGCCCTGGAGCAAGAAATAATGCATCACTCGAATTATTATAAACTGTATATCCTGTACCATCTGCATCATAGCCATAAATTGCTTCATAGTCATCGTCAAGCTTATCACTATTTACTGTTAAAAAATTATTGGTAGAGTGCGCATTGGTATTTCCTTGTAAATAAGAAGGAAAAGGATTGGCTATTAAATTCCATTGAGTACCTGCGCCTGAATTGGCAGCATCATTATCAATAATTGCCTGCGTTTGTAAAGTAGAAGCAGGAGTTCCTGTGAATTTTAAAGTTCCACCACTTATAGTAGCCATTTGTTGGCCCTTACCAATATCAAAATCACCTGCATTCCCAATAGTAGTAGTAGTGTAGTTGGTCCATGTATTCGTTTCATTATCATAGGGCCCTATTGCGAACTGATCACCATTAGTGGCTAAGGTTGAAACATTAGCAGAAGCAAAAGAGCTAATAGATTGTCCTTCCACAGGTGAACCAATTAAATCCCACCCATTGGTACCTACCGAATTAACATACCGATTGTAGGTAATATTTCCAGAAACGGTACCATCGATTATAATTGAAGAAAACTCATCAGACTCTGATTTTAATATAAAGGTTCCAGAGTTTGAGAAATTTCCACTCATGGTTACAGAACCAGTTTTTTCAATCGTAAAACTTTTACCTGAAGCAACTGTGATGTCTTGAGCTTTTGCTAAAAAGGATACAAAACATAGTAATAATATTAATTTTTTCATAATTAATTTTTAGAAGACATGAATTGCTTCACTATTACTTTTAGTTCGTCTATTTCTGATTGTTGCTTACATATTTTACCCTCTTGCTCTTTAAGTGCATTAATAAGCACAGGTACAAGCCCTTGATAGTTTACCGCTAACATTTCTTTATCGTCTGTTGTAACGAGTTCTGGAAATACTTTTTGAATATCTTGAGCCAATACGCCTATTTTTTGTTTGCCGTCATTTTTCATTGTGTAGGTCTTTCCATCAATAAGTAATAGTTTGGCAAGCGTAGACCCTAGCGATACAATATTTGCTTTAAGCCTCGCGTCAGATGACACTACGATATCACCACCTACTGTTAGGTCATTACTTACTGTAGTGTCTCCATTAGCCATTACTTTAAAAGCATCTGATCTATTAGAATAAGTTCCATTTCCAATTACAAAAGCAGTATTTGCAGGATTTGGCTGAGTTGCACTACCAGTAACCGTAAGGCCACTTAAATTATAATAACCAATTACAAATGAGGAGTAATCATTTGCATATGATGCTCTTCCCATTGCTGTAGAATGATCTCCATTTGCTTCTATGTATTCTCCTATTGCTGTAGAATGATCTCCATTTGCAATTGCATCATATCCCATTGCTAAAGATGTATATCCGTTTGCCTTGCTACGATTCCCCATTGCAATAGTATTATTTCCATTTGCCTCTGATGCATACCCCATTGCTGTAGACCAATCTCCAGTCGCTTTTGTGTCTCTTCCCGTTGCAAGTGTACCGTCACCACTTGCTGTTGTAAAATATCCAATTGCTGAAGAACTTGTTGATCCGGTATTATTTGTATATTGATATTGTACTTGTGCATTGATACTACATGCAATAGTTAATGCTAAAAGTGTAAGTATTTTTTTCATAGTAAATTGTTATATTATTCTTGTTTGGTAATAAGTTGATTAAACATTTTTTTTAATTCAGATACTTTTTTTCTGTTCGTATTTATTTATGATTGTTGCTTAGCTATTTTATCGTTTTGCTCTTTAAGAGCATTAATGAGCAGGGGAATTAATTATTGAATGAAGGCAATAATACTATTTATTTACTGTTGGGATAAAAATTAAATTTTTAATAAATTATTTATCCCCAAAGAGATATTGTAAATAATTGAAATGGTGAGTTTTTCTGGTCTTCAATTGAAATAGAGTATATCTTAAGTTTTTCTATCAAAATTAACAGGAATAAAAACGAGTTTTTTGTTTTTTGGAATGCTAATCAATATCCTACTTTAAGCTATCAGAACTTTCAAGTTTTCGAAAGCTATTTTTACAAGTGTTTTATATCACAAACTTCATCTCAGATAATCGTACCATAAAATTGTAAAAAAAAATTAAACTAGAAAATATCTTACCAAATGTATAGGTGAATCCTTTTTTTAATTTCTTGATAAAACCTAAAAGCATTCATAAAACAAAGAGTATAAGAGGGGGGTATTTAATTTTTTCAACTTAAAGTTAAGTAATAGCATCTTAATTATTTACATAAAAGGAGTTGTTTATTATTAATAAAGTTAAACAATAGCTTTTTCTATTTGAACTAAACGAACTGGTGATTCACCGAAAGTCGTTATCGTTTTTAGGGGAACTATATGATATTTGTATTATTAATAAT
>CAJXVL010000186.1 GCA_913061205.1 uncultured Flavobacteriaceae bacterium
GATTTCATTTTTCCAGAAGGCAAATCAACCATTCCATAACTTAAATGAAATAAATTTTCTGCCCATTGATAGCCTAATTTCTTTAAGATTAAAAACAAGACCTTAAAATGGTAATCTTGTTCATTACCCACGGTGTAAATCATACCCGTAATTTCAGGATAATCTTTTACACGTTGGATCGCGGTACCAATATCTTGTGTCATATACACCGCCGTTCCATCACTACGTTGTACAATCTTTTCGTCCAATCCATCTTCGGTTAAATCGCACCAAATAGAACCGTCTTCTTTCTGAAAAAACACATCTTTAGACAGCCCTTCTTTTATCACTTCCTTACCTAAAAGATAGGTATTACTTTCATAATATAACTTGTCAAAATCTACTCCCAGCGATGCATAGGTTTTATCAAATCCTGCATATACCCAACCGTTCATCGTTTTCCAAAGTGCAACTATTTCTTCATCTCCAGCCTCCCACTTGATCAGCATTTCTTGTGCTTTTATTAATGAAGGCGCTTTTAATTTAGCTTCCTTTTCAGAAAAACCTTCGGCAAGCAATAGAGCAATTTCCTTCTTGTATTCTTGATCAAATTTTACATAATAATTACCAACTAACTTGTCTCCTTTTAAACCTGTGCTTTCAGGTGTTTCTCCATTTCCGTAGGTTTTCCAAGCCAGCATACTTTTACAAATATGAATTCCACGGTCGTTAACAATTTGAGTTTTATATGCTTTTTTACCAGAGGCTTTTAAAATTTCAGCTACTGAATATCCCAACAAAATATTTCGGATATGACCAAGATGCAAGGGCTTATTAGTATTGGGTGAAGAGTACTCCACCATTATGGTTTCTTCTTCTCCAGTCGCTTTTCCAAATTTCGAATAATCAGAAGTCTCCTTAAAAAAGTTTAAAAAGTAAGCATCGCTAAATACTAGGTTTAGAAATCCTTTTACCACATTAAAACGGATTACTTCTTCCACGTTTGCTATCAAAAATTCTCCAATAGACTGGCCAATCTGAACTGGGTTTCCTTTTACGAATCTTAGCATTGGAAAAACCACTACCGTAATATCACCTTCAAACTCTTTGCGAGTAGCTTGAAACTCTACACTTTCTAAATCTGCTTTGTATAGCTGACTTATTGCTTTTTTAATCTGTATTTCGAGCGTTGCTTGAAGCGTCATTGTCTTGAATTTAAAAATACAAAGATAGCAGAAATTAGTTTTGTTTTTTATAAGAAATTCAAGCGATAAAATAACTATTTAAAAACCATAAGGTAACAATTGCGTAATCTTAAAAACGTCAAGTCAGGCTTTATTTGCAGAAAAAACATGGAATTATTTTTATTTGCTTTCGCTTCTTTATTTTCAATCATTAATCCCTTAGGAACCGTACCCGTTTTCGTTGGCTTAACCAGTGATGAATCTTCTATAGAAAGGAACAACACCTCTTTACTAACAGCCATAAATGTAATTATTATTCTAGTTATTTCCTTTTTCCTAGGAACCTATATGCTTAACTTTTTTGGTATAAGTTTAAATGCATTGCGAATTGCTGGAGGTTTAATAATTGCTACCTCCGGATTTGCTTTATTAAAAGGAGAGTTTTCAAAACATAAAGGAATGAAAAACCAAAAGGTAAAAAAAGATCTTAAAATGCGTGATAAATTTTCATTAACCCCATTAGCAATTCCAATGTTAGCAGGTCCAGGTTCCATCTCTTTACTGATTACTTTTAGCCAAGAATACCATACTACTCAAGCGGTAATAATTATTATTTCTGCCATTTTAGTGGTGGGTATTACAACCTATTTTATTTTGCGAAGTTCCTTTTTAATTACTAAATTTTTAGGAGCCTCTGGAATCAATGCGATTTCTAGAATTGTTGGTTTTATAGTAATTGCTATCGGTGTAGAATATATTATTGGTGCTGTTTTATCTATTTTTAAAATGATTGGCCTTTAAATCTTTAGGTAAAAACACTTCTGCCATCATACAACGTGCACTACCACCTCCACAGGCTTCTATGGTGCCTAGATCGCTATGTACGATAGGACCACGTTTTTCGATGATGGTTATTTGTTCTGGGTTCAAGCTTTTAAAAGCAGCAGTACTCATCACCATATAGTTTTGGTCATTTGCACCTTTAACTTGTAACATATTACCCGCAAACTGTTGCATTTGATCTTCTGAAATTTTCACCAGCTCCTTACCATCCTCTTTTAGATTTTGAATGACCATTTTCTTTTCAGACTTACTGTCAATTGAGTCTAAACAGATCACAGCGATATTTTCACCAAGAGCCATTAATACATTGGTATGGTAAATAGGCAATCGTTTTCCATGGACGGTCTGATTGGCATTAAAAATTACGGGAGTAAATTCGAAATCTTCACAGAACTCAATCACTAAATCTTCGTCTGCACGAGGCGATAAGGCACAATATGCTTTTTGGTTTACACGATCTAGGATTAAACTTCCAGTACCTTCCAGAAACAAACCTTCCTCCTCTGCGGTGGTATAATCGATTAAATCCTTAATTATAAAACCTTCTTTTTCTAAGCTAACCAGAATATCTTCTCTTCGTTCTCTACGTCTATTTTCGGCAAACATAGGATACAAACCAACATCGCCATTTTCATGAAAGCTTATCCAGTTATTCGGAAAAATAGAATCTGGGGTTTCCATTTCTAAAATATCATCTTCTACAATAACCTCGACTCCAACTGCCCGCAGTTTTACAACAAAAACATCAAATTCTTTTTGAGCTTTGGCATTAATTACAACATCACTTAAATTCAAATTCTCTTGAAAATAGTTATTTACAGCAGTTTGTTCATTCATTCGATACGCCACCGGACGAATCATTAAGAGAGTATTGGTGATTTGTTTCATTATAATGATAATTAAAAAAATTAATCTCTCACGAGGGGCATTGTAGAACAACGTAACAGTCCTTCTTGTTTTGATATTTCACCGTAAAAAACCTCTTCTACAATAAAATCTTGAGACCTAAGCCAAGAATTGAGACGCGTAAAACTTCTTTCTGAAATAATTATTTCTGGAGATATAGAAAATATATTACTATTCATATGGTACATTTCATCTTTACTGATATGAAAACAGTTTTCTTTACCAAAAAAATTAACCAACCATTCATATTCCTCTTGCTCTAAAAAAGCTTCTTTGTGAATAATACATTTACCTTTTCCTAGTGGTTGAAAACAACAATCTAGATGAAGTGCGTTATCTCTAGCTATGGTATTAGATTTTCGTAAATTAAATGAAACTATTTTTTTTGTTGGAAATAAGTCTTCTAAACATTTTACAGCAACCATATTTGTTCTTGCGGTTATAAAATCTTCATAATCGTTACCTCTATAGGTGCCTACAAAAATATAATCGTTCCATGGCATTACATCTCCCCCTTCTATATGAGCTTCTTTTGGTAAAAAAATAATTTTATTTTTATCTATTTGTGAACATAGATATTGTATGGCTTCAATTTCTTTGTCTCTGTCTGGCAAAATATTTGAGACAATCATTTTATCATCAATTATAAATGCAATATCTCTAGAAAAAATCTGATTATAACCTATTATTTTTTCAGGTCGATAAACCTTTACATCGTACTTTTTAAAAACTTGATAAACAGATTCTATTTCCTTTACCATATCAATTTCTTTTGGATAGGTTCCGGATTTAATATGCTCAGCAGATTTCGGATCATAGGTATCTTCCAACTTAGGAATAGGACCATTTGAATTAGCGATTCCGAGCACTACAGATCTTAACCTAGAAGTTTCGTTAGTAATATTTAAGTTTATCATATAACAAATATAAAAAAAGCACTTTCTATTGAAAGTGCTTTTTTAAAAAACATAGAATTTATCTATCTTTTTTTTAAAGGTATGAAATTGCGATGTGTTTCTCCAATATAAATTTGCCTTGGTCTCCCAATAGGTTCTTTACGTAAACGCATTTCTCTCCATTGTGAAATCCAACCTGGTAATCTTCCTAAGGCAAACATTGGTGTAAACATGTCTGTTGGTATGCCCAGAGCCCTGTATATAATTCCTGAATAAAAATCTACGTTTGGATATAATTTTCTATCTACAAAATAGGGATCTTCTAGCGCCTCTTTTTCTAATCCTTTAGCGATATCTAAGATAGGATCTTCGATTCCTAATTCATTTAAAACTTCATCTGCTGCAACTTTTATAATCTTTGCGCGAGGATCAAAGTTTTTATATACACGATGTCCAAAGCCCATTAAACGGAATGAATCTTCTTTGTCCTTAGCTTTTGCCATGTACTTTTTAGTATCTCCACCATC
>CAJXVL010000187.1 GCA_913061205.1 uncultured Flavobacteriaceae bacterium
AGTGCATTGGTTGGTTTTCAAATCAATCCTAATATTCGTATAGGATATGCTTACGATCATATCGTTTCAGACATTAAGGCAATTGCGGGATCATCGCATGAAATTATTTTAACATGGGACGTGTATTTCAATAAACGTGCCTTACGTTCACCTAGATATTTCTAATCTTTAACAAAGCACATTTAATATGAAAAAAATATACATATTCATTATACTGATAACGGTAAGTACAACCATTACTTTCGCACAGAATAAAGACACCAAAAAAGCTGATGATTTATATAATAGATTAGCTTATACAGATGCTGCTGTAGCTTATCAAAAATTATTGAAAAAAGGAAAAGGCAATAGATACGTTTATGAACAATTAGCAAATAGCTATTACTTTATCAACGATTCTAAAAAAGCTGAAACGTTTTACAAAAGAGTAGTTAAAGGAAAAAAAGTAAAACCTGAAACAGTATATAGTTATGCTCAAGCCTTAAAAGCTAATGGTAAATACGTTGATTACAATACTTGGATGAAGAAATTTGCTGAAATGAAACCAACAGATTCTAGATCAGTTGCTTTTATGAAAAATCCAAATTACCTGCCTAAGTATTTAGAAAATGCTAAAAAGTTTTCGCTTACCAATATGAAAGAGATTAATACCGAATACTCTGAATTTGGTGGTACCGTTATGGATAAATATTTTTATTTCTCTTCGGCTAGAAATACCGCTAGAAAAAATTACACTTGGAATGAAGAACCATTTTTAGATATTTATGTTGCAGAAATTATTGGTGGTACCGTTAAAAATGAAAACTTAATTGCTGGGGATGTAAATACTAAATACCACGAAGGTAATTTAGCCATTACTGCAGATGGCAAAAAAATGTATTTTGACAGAAACGATTACTATAAGGGTAAATACAAAAAAAGTGAAGAAGGTATAAACCAAATTAACTTATATACGGCTATAAAGGAAAATGGAGTTTGGAAAGATATTCAGCCGGTAAGTTTCAATAACAATGAAAACTCTTTTGGACAACCTGCTTTAAGTCCTGATGGAAATACGCTTTATTTTGTAAGCGATATGCCTGGGGGAAAGGGAATGTCTGATATTTATAAAGTAGCCGTAAATAAAGACGGTTCTCTTGGTAAACCAGAAAACTTAGGTGATACAATTAATACGGAAGGTAAAGAGCTGTTTCCTTTTATAGACTCAAACGGCACTCTTTATTTCTCTAGTGATGGACATCTAGGATTAGGAGAATTAGATGTTTTCTATGCAGAGGTTAATGGATCTGGTTTTACTAATGTCCGAAATATTGGAACTGATGTAAATAGTACAAATGATGATTTTGCTTTTAAATACGACCCTGAAACTAAAGAAGGATATGTTTCTTCTAATAGAAAAGGTGGTGTTGGTAGTGACGATATTTATGCTGCCAAATTAATCGCCCCGTTATGTGATTACGAACTTAACGTTCAAGTAGTAGATGCCGTTACTAAAAAAGCATTGCCTGGTGCACGTTTAGATCTTTATGATAGTACTGAAAATAAACTAGCCACTAAAACGGCAGATAACAATGGTTTTGTAAACCTTGTTGTGGAATGTGATAAACAAAATGAAGTATTAGGTTTCTTAAAAGGTTACGAAAGTAATAGTCTAACAGTAACTCCAACCAATCAAGGGCCTGTTGATAGAATATTAATGCTCCTTCCTATAGAAAAAATTATTAAAGATAATAAAGTGGTTTTAAACCCTATTATGTTTGATTATGACAAACAAAACATTAAATCACAAGCTGCTTTTGAACTTGATAAATTAGTAGCGATTATGAAAAAATATCCGTCAATGGAAATTAAAGTTGAAAGTCATACAGATCATAACGGTACTGAAGTATATAATATGGCACTCTCTAATAGAAGAGCAGCCTCTACGGTACAATACATTATCTCTAAAGGAATCGACAAAACTAGATTAAGTAGTCAAGGATATGGCAAAACTAAACCACTTGTTGCTTGTGGAGCTAACTGCACGGATGAACAAAACGAGAAAAATAGGCGCTCAGAGTTTATTATAACGAAAAGATAATATTCATTATTAAAAAAGCCTTTGATTTAATCAGAGGCTTTTTTAATTTTTATCTTATGTCTTAGAATTAATCTTCTTTTCCCATTCAGCTTGAAACTCTTCCATTACAGGTTTTACAGTGCTTTCTGGTAAGTCTGCAATTCGAATATACATAAGTCCATCTACTGCGTTATTAAATAATGGATCTACATTAAATGCAACAACTTTAGCATTTTGCTTGATGTACTTTTTAATTAGTACAGGTAATCGCAAACTTCCTGGTTCTACTTCATCTATAATCTTATCAAACTTATTTAAATCCGCTTCACTTGCGTCAAAGATAAAATCCTTATCGGCATCTTTTAATTTAACCTTATATTCTTTTTTGGGTTTAATATATTGTGCAATATAGGGATCGTAATAATTAGATTTCATAAACTCAATCATCAATGATTTAGAAAATTCAGAAAATTTATTACTAATACTAACTCCTCCGATTAAATATTTATGCTCGGGATATCTTAATGTGGTGTGAACTATACCTTTCCATAGTAAAAACAAGGGCATAGGTCGCATTTGATATTTTTTAATTATAAAAGCCCTTCCCATTTCAATAGATTTACTCATCATCGGGAATAGCTCTTGATCAAATCGAAATAGTTCCTGTAAATAGAATCCATCAATTCCATATTTTGAATAAATTTTAGATCCTAAACCCATTCTGTATGCTCCAGCAATCATTTTCTCATCCTTATCCCATAAAAACATATGGTGATAGTATGCGTCAAATTTATCTAAATCAATAGCATTATTAGTTCCTTCTCCTACTTCTCTAAATGTTATTTCTCTAAGCCTTCCTATTTCTTGAATAATATTTGGAATGCTAGTTGCCTCAGCTAAGTAAACTTCATAGTTTTTACTTTGTAGCAATCTTTTATTGTTTTTCTGAAGTAAATATATTTCTTTTTCAATGGTAGAAACGGAGACTGGTTTTACAATATTTTTAGGAGGTTTTGGAAATTTTAATTTTTTTGGAAGGCTATCTATTAGTTTTTTCTTTTCAAAAGGATTTGCAAGCATGTAGGTTTTAGTACGTAAAAAATTAGTAAAATCCTCAAGTGTTTTGTATTCATCTTGAGCATTAACAGAAATTGCATTTCCAATTCTAACCTTTATTAATCGTTCTTTTTGAGTTAGAACTTCAGAAGGTAATTTAGCGGTACGCAAGGTGTCACTCATCTTAGCCATTCTATAAAACAACTTGCTATTTTTAGCATGAAAATAAATTGGTACTATAGGAACTTTTGCTCTTTGAATTAATTTCATAGCAGTTTCTTCCCAAGGTTTATCTACTATTAATTTACCATCTCTATAAGTAGAAACTTCACCAGCCGGAAAAATACCTAAAGGATGTCCTCCTTTTAAATGTTCTAAAGATGCTTTAAATCCACCTAGATTAGATTGTAATTCTTTTTTTCCTTCAAAAGGATTTACAGGCATCACATAGGGCTTCATAGGCTCGATCCGATGTAATAAAAAGTTTGCTAATATTTTAAAATCAGGACGGTGATCCAATAACAGCTTTAATAATAAAATCCCATCAACTCCACCTAAGGGATGATTAGATATGGTGATAAAAGGACCTGTTTTTGGGATTCTTTTTAAATCCTCTTCTGGAATTTCAAACTTGATTTCAATATCGTTAATCAAAGCATTTATAAATTCAATGTCTTTTAAATGCTTATTATTATTATAAATTTTATTGAGTGCATTAAGGTTTAAAATTTTCATCAGCGCCCAACCAAAAGTAGTGCCTAAAAACCCAAATTTATGAAGGTTAATGGCCTGTGCTACTTCTTTTGCATTGACTAATCCCATGTATGATCATTAATTGTGATTGATTCCTAATATATCGGCATAAAGCAAATATAGTTAAAAACATATTGTATTATTCTTTAACTACTATCTGAATTGTTTCCCTGTTCTCTTGTTTTAAAAGCATTTCTTTTCCTTTTAATAAGTCTTGGATTTCATTTGGTTTAGAATGGCGTATCGTATATAGAATAACGTCTTCATTCCAAGTTACTCTAAATGTTTCTCTTAACTTTCCCAATAATAATTCTAACTTATTATATTTATTATCCACACAAACTGAAAAACTTATTGCCGAATTTTGGATTAAATTTACTTTCATTTTATATTGATGTAAAAGTTTAAAGACATCAGCAATATTATCTTCCATCATAAATGAAAAATCCAAAGATGAAAGTGATAT
>CAJXVL010000188.1 GCA_913061205.1 uncultured Flavobacteriaceae bacterium
TACACGTAAGGAGTCGTCGGCAGCGTCAGATGTGTATAAGAGACAGCTAATAAAAAATGTTTTTGATGAAAAAGAAATCAAAAACTTTAGAGAGTATGCAGATAAAGATAAAGATCATAAAGGAGATCTTTTATCCAGTAACTCTCTTTCAAAGGTGATTACGGAGACTAGAATTATAGATTTGATGAAAGATTGCTTAGGAAGTAAAGAGTTGTTTTATTTTGGTGATAGCACCTTTACTATTGACAGTAAGGGATCTGGATTTCATAAAGACTCCAGAGATAGAAAGAAAAAAAACAGTAAGGAATATAAAGATATAGACTATTCCCTATTAAGGCTTGGAGTATACTTACAAGACCATACTAGTCATTCAAAAGGTTTATGTTTAAGGTCTAAATCTCATTTATATCAAAGTGTTCATAAAGGAAAAATAATTAATGTAAAAAGTGAAGTGGGTGATGTTGTTGTATGGAAACTTACTACAACCCATTCTGCTAATGCAGGCGTAATTTCTTCAATCCCTAATATTCCTTTTCATCCTTTTATTACAAAATTTATTCCTGACTTTTTAAAACAACCATATATAAGTCCAAGAATGGCTTTATTTGCGACGTTTGGTTTAGAAGATGACTATTCAAAATTATATATCGAGTATTTTAAAACCAGAGCATATGCTGTGAATGTAATGAAGAATTCCCAGTATCATAAAGACAATATATCCAAAATGGAGAATGAAGGCGTTAAAGTTTTAAAAGACTTTGATTTGGACTCCATCGATATGGATAATTTAAATGATAAGTTCGTTCAAATCTAATTTTAACACGACTTTCTACGATTCAAGTTCTTTTTTGGCGGGTTGAGTGTCCCCCAATAAAAATAAGGATGTAAAAAATGCAAAACTAAAGATTCCCCATTGCCTCATAAATATGGAGTCTGTAATGGCGGTGACTGCAGCTATGGCAATCCAAAACAGCGCTAAATAGTATCGCTCCTTTAAAAAACGTCTTGCTGGAAATAAAAAAACTAGTAGCAATCCTACCATACCAAAAATCCCATATTGCATTAAAGTTTGAAGGTATTGGTTGTGCGAATTGTAATTTTCTTTAACCGGAACGATCAATTCTCTTTTTTTATATTCTTCTACAAGACTTATTTGACTTTGTTTTTTTCCCAATCCTATTACTGGGTTTTCTTTTGAAACCTTAATCGCGTTTTCCCAAATAGAAAACCTAAGTGATTTACCTGAATAAAAATTTCCAGTTTGGTTTACTTTTAATATCCGGTTTTTAACTATTGGATTTTGTATTGCAATAAAAAAAGCGATGACCAAAACACCTATCATGATAAATAATTTTTTTAAAGAAATTCTTTTCTCCAGTATTAAAAAAATAGGCATTAAGATTACCAAACATACTATGGCATTTCTTGCTGCCAACAGAAATATACTTACAGATAGCACAAAAAAAGTGGCATAATAGAAAGCTTTGTTTTTAATAAGAGCGTTATAATGATTTAAAATAAGTAGCGCAAAAACATAATAAAATGCTAGGTATATTGGCTGAAAACTAAAAGGTTCTGAGAGCAAATTATATGTAAAATACCAAATATTTATTCCATCTTCAGGTATTATAAAGCCTCTATAAAACGCATATATCAAATTTATGATTGAATTAAATAGACAGCCAAATACAAATGTTATTAATATTATTGGGATGTGTTTTCTTAATTTTTTCATTTGAAAGCCTATGGCTAAGGGCAGCAATAAGAAAGCAAAATCACTTTTTAAATAATCGGTAAACGCATATTCAGGTTCAAGAGTTAATTCCCTAATAAACATTATTAAAAAGAAAATTATCAAAGGATAATTCATGTCTATTTTATCAAATTGAACTTTTTTATTAAGCAATTCTTTAATTGTTATAATAAAAGCAACTGCTATAAATAATACAAAAGCAATTGAATTTACAGCAATACCCAAGCAAAAAGAAAATGAGAGAAGTATGGCGCTCCATTGCAGTATATCTATATTTTTAAATAAATTAAACATTTTCATTTTCAAAATACATTTTATTAGAAACACATAAACAAAATAATAGTAAGCCAGCTATCTGATGTTTAAAAAACCCAGCATTAGAAATCGCAGCAATACCCATTGTAACACTTATTACATATAATAACGTTAAAGGAGTTGGCTTCTTGATGTTAATCTTCTTGATTAGCCTATATGGGTAAAAAAAGACTACATAGCCAAAAAGAAGGCCCAAAATAATACCATATTGAGATAATAATGCAAAATAATCATTATGTGGGTCTAAAAGAACTTTATCAATACTATAGTTATAACTATATTTATTTTTGTACCTATTCCATCTCCCCGCTCCAATACCAGTTAATGGGTTTTCCTTAATCATGTTTATAGAAGAATCAAATAGACTTAATCTTGTAACCAGAGAGTTGGTTTCCCAAGATCTCTCAATATCAAATATCTTTTGAGCCGTATTTTTTGAAAAATCAATATCTATTTTTTCCATTAAATAACTGTGTGAATATCTATCAGGAATCATCTCTTTATTATAAAAATGAAGGTATGTAAGGATTAATAAAACTCCTACGAAGCCTAATTTTAGTAATTTTGAAAACAACTTTTTTGGGTTCTCAGTAATATTTAAAAATAACAAGCTTAAAAAAAGACTTACAAAGGCTCCTCTTGTTCCAGAGCCAATCATAATTATTACAGCTATTATCAAACCAAAAACGCCCAATATCTTATTAATGCTTTTATTCTTAAGTAAATAAATAATATAAACCGCTATAGCGGAAGTTATATTTGCAAAGGTGTTTAAGGCTAGACTTCCACTAGACAACCTATCCAGTCCATTTAACTTTGTATTAATATAAGCCTCTATAAGGAGAAAAATAAGACATAAAACAAAGCTTATTACAATTTGATTTTTATACTTTTTTATATCGAACAGTTGAACTAAAAAAAGAAACAAAATAAAATATCGGATATGATATGAATAAGCTAGCAATAGATTAAAGTCTAAAACATCTTGAGATTTAAATATATTCGTTATAAAAACAATTATAAATAATAGTATAAATAACTTTATTGGAATAGTTAATTTAAATGCAGGGGTTTTAAATTTTAACTTAAACAGTTTTAAAATTATACCTAATAACAAATAAATATCTATTCTTGTTATTAATGGGAAAGCTGCAATACCTTTATCACTTGGATTGGTTATTAAAACGCTTGGGAATATATCGTCAATCGGTGATGGGAAAGCTACTACCACAAAGATTAGTAAGCTGAAGTAGTACTTTTCATTTAATATAGCAAGAGTACACGTAGCAAGGAAAATAAATAAAGATGGTATTGTTAAATTTCCAAAATTATTATATGACAATTCTCCAAAAACACCGAATAAAGAAGACAAACCAAAACATATATATATAAATAATAAAAAGACAAATACTCCTATAGTAAATACTTTATTTTCTAACAGAGATGTATAATTACTCATTGTATGTCTTTTTAATAAATTATTGTAGTATTAATTCATTAATATATTTAGACAAATTAAACGACTCTAAATAGGGGTCATAGTTCCCATTCATTTCTTTAGGAGTTGCCATAAGGGAATGGTAATCTAAATATATATTTGGCTTAAACAATTTGTCTATTTCCTCATTTGAAAAGGTATGTGTAGCATTGTTATATTGTAAGCCAATTTCTTTAATCTCGATAGTTTCCTGACTTCTGTTTTCACCCAAATCTATTCTTATGCGATTTGGATAAGCGTCTTTATCCAAAATAAAGCTCACTTTTTGAAACGAATTACTGCCTTTTATTTTTTTTCTAATACTTTTCTTAGAACTAAACGTATTTGTTTCACGATTATCAAAATAAAGTTCTAACACATCATCCTGTACTATTTTTAACTCTATATGAACAATTAACTGATTCTCAATTCCATTTTTATTTATATTATTATTACAAGAAAAAATAATTATCAGAAGTAATAAAGAGGTTAAAATATTTATAAATCTCATATTTTATATTCAATTATTCATGTTTTAACACGATACATTTTACTGTAAAAAGTGTGCTTTTATTAAAAATAAATTCGTTTTTTAAGAATCATCACATTATGTATTCCCAAATCATAGCTTATTTTCAATTTGTAAATATAGTATTTTTTGATGTGTTAATTTCTATATAAAAATACCCTCAACTAATTTTAATTACATAGTTTATTAGTCTTATCTGAGTTATATATCTGTCTCTTATAC
>CAJXVL010000189.1 GCA_913061205.1 uncultured Flavobacteriaceae bacterium
TAAATATACTAAAATTTAAGAGAAACAATCAAAAATAAACTAATAAATTTTACAGACTTTTTCTGTATTATTTTTTTGTTTTAATTAAAAATCTTAATTTTGTCTATTAAAGAGTTAAAATTGATGAACAAAATTAAAGATACTTTTACAATTCAGGATTTTGAAATTTTAACAGGTATCAAAGCTCATACCATTCGCATATGGGAAAAGAGATATAATTTATTGGCACCTTCTAGAATAAATAGAAATGTCAGAGTTTACAGCCTTTCTGACTTACAAAAGATATTAAATATAAGTTTATTATATAATAATAATTACAAGATTTCTAAAATTGCTAAATTATCTGATGCTCTATTATCTGAAGAAGCAAAAACAGTTGCTTTAAGTGATTTTTCTAATAATTATGAAATAAACTCTTTGTTGTTATGTATGTACACTTTTGATGAGAACTTATTTCAAAACACCTATTTAAAATTATTAAAAAAAGATTCATTTATAGAGATTTTCTCAAACACGTACATTCCTTTACTTAACCATTTGGGCTTATTATGGCAAACAAATTCAATTAAGCCTGCTCATGAACACTTTATATCTAATCTAATATATCAAAAAATAGCTTTAAACACAGCTGCTTTACCCAATATTGAAACAACTGAGGAACCTGTAAATGTTTTATTTCTTCCTTTTGGAGAAATTCATGATTTAGGTCTATTCTTTTTAAATTATTATTTAAAATTAAAAGGAGAAAGAACTGTATATCTTGGTAAAAGTATTCCTTTTGACAATTTATTTTATGTTAATTCTCAAATTAAAAGCATCACTTGGATCACCTATTTTATGTTAGATACCTCTACCGAAGAGAAAACAATGTTTTTAGGTAATGTTGAAAAACTAATAACCAACAACAAAAACACTTCTGTTATTGTGGGTAACATTTGGGATGATTTTTCTAAAGAAAATAAAAATAAAAAGATTATTTTTAAAACATCATTACAAGACTTAATCGCTAATTAAGAGTCAAGTTATTCAGCCTTAATTTTACCAATAATTATAATTTTATCATTGTAAGAATGAAAAATGCATATTAAGTCTATTTTTTTTGAATTCCCAAAATACAATTTAACCCAGTTATAGCCTGATCTGAATGTTTTTTTTAAAATAAAAAAATTGTCTGCAATCAAATTGTTTAATTAAATGTTAAATTTACTAAACAAAACGATTTATACCTTTATATTTGTGAAAAAAAATACATACTATGAAAAGATTAACTGTTTTTATGATCCTGTTTGCTGTAACAGGATATTTTTACGCACAAACAGCAAGAGTACAAGTAATACACAACTCAGCAGATGCTGCTGCAGAATTTGTAGATGTTTACTTAAACGAAGATTTATTAATTCAAGATTTTGGATTCAGAACTGCTTCTCCATTTATTGATGCTCCAGCAGGAGTAGAGATTGTTTTATCAGTTGCACCAGCTGGAAGCACAAGTGTAGAAGATGCTATTTATTTTGCTGAGGTAACACTTACTTCAGGCGAAACATATGTAGTAGTCGCAGATGGAATTGTAAGTGCATCTGGATATAATCCAGCACCAGCATTTGGATTACAAATTTACCCAATGGGTAGAGAAGTTGCTACCGATCCATTAAATACAGATATTTTAATACATCATGGGTCTACAGATGCTCCAATGGTTGATATTGTTGAAACAGCATTAGGGGCTGGAACAATTGTAGATGATCTTTCCTACACTGAATTTGCAGGTTATTTAGAATTAGCAACAGCTGATTACACTTTAGAAGTAAGAACTGCAGATGGAAGTACTACAGTTGCTTCATATCAAGTACCTCTAGCCACTGCAGGCCTAGAAGGAGTAGCACTAGTTGTTGTGGCTAGTGGATTTTTAGATCCTTCCCAAAATTCAGACGGAGCAGCCTTTGGTTTGTATGCCGCCCTACCAGTTGGTGGGAATTTGATTATGTTACCAACTTCTGCCTCCACAGCAAGAGTACAAGCAATACATAACTCAGCAGATGCTGCTGCAGAATTTGTAGATGTTTACTTAAATGAAGATTTAATTGTACCAAATTTCGAATTTAGAACTGCAACCCCGTTTATTGATGTTCCAGCGGGAGTAGAGATTTTTTTATCAGTTGCACCAGCTGGAAGTACAAGTGTAGAAGATGCTATATATTCTGCTGAAATCACACTAACAGGAGGCGAAACTTATCTTTTAGTTGCTGATGGAATTGTAAGTGCTTCTGGTTATAATCCAGCACCGCCATTTGGATTACAAATATACCCAATGGGAAGAGAAGTTGCTACCGATCCAGCAAATACAGATGTTTTGGTACATCATGGATCTACAGACGCTCCAACCGTTCAAGTTGTTGAAACAGGTTTAGGAGCAGGAGTTCTTATAAATGATATTTCTTATACAGAATTTGCAGGATATTTAGAATTACCTACCAATGATTATGTAGTACAAATAAATGCAGGTGGATCAGGAGTTGCTGCATATCAAGCACCTTTAAGCACTTTAGGCCTAGAAGGAGCAGCATTAGCAGTCATTGCAAGTGGATTTTTAGATCCCTCTCAAAACTCAGATGGGGCATCTTTTGGTTTGTGGGTATCTTTGCCAAGTGGTGGTGATTTAATACCATTACCAGCCGCAACTTTAGGAGTAGAAGATTTTAATGAAAATACATTGGTGATGTTTCCAAACCCTGCGAACAATCAACTAAATTTTGATTTTAAATCTTTAGATGTAGATGAATTAACAATTAGTATTACCGATATTCAAGGTAGAGTTATTTTAAATAATAGAATTAATTCAACAAATAGTGCAATAGACGTTAGTAGTTTATCTACGGGTCTATATCAAGTAACAATTCTCGATGGGAATAGTATTCTGAGCACAAAAAAGTTATTAAAAAAATAATAACAATACGTTTGAAAAAGAAAAGAAGTTGTTGTTAACTTTTTGATGTTAAAATCCCTTAGGAAGAAATTCTTCGGGGATTTTTCCTATTTTTAAAAAAAAAAAATGAGTAGAAAAATTCATATTATAGGTTCTGGATTTTCATCATTGTCAGCAGCTTGTTATTTAGCCAAAGCTGGACACGTTGTTACTGTTTTTGAAAAAAACGAGGATTTTGGTGGTAGAGCAAGGCAATTTAAGGAAGATGGTTTTACGTTTGATATGGGCCCTAGCTGGTATTGGATGCCAGATGTTTTTGAGAAATTTTTCAATGATTTTAATAAAGAAGCTAAAGATTTTTATGAATTAAAAAAACTAAACCCTGCTTACCATGTATATTTTGGCGTACAAGATTTTATTGCAATTCCAGACTCATTGGAAAAAATTTGTAACGTTTTTGAAAAAGAAGAAAAAGGAAGTTCTAAACGACTTGAAAAGTTTATTTCTAAAGCAAAAGAAAATTATAAAATTGCAGTAACAGAAATGCTCTATAAAATGCCTGGTTTAAGCCCACTAGAGCTTGTTTCAACAGACACAGTCAAAAGAGTCGGATACTTTTTTACAAACATAAAAAAAGAAGTTCACAAAGAGTTTAAAAATCCTAAACTAAGGTCCATATTAGAGTTTCCTGTATTATTTCTTGGAGCTGAATCCTCAAATACACCAGCTTTTTATAATTTTATGAACTATGCAGATTTTGGACTTGGTACATGGCAGCCCACAAATGGTTTTTATGATGTTGTAAGTGCCATGATAAGTATTGCTAAGTCACTCGGAGTTAATTTTCAAAAAAACTCAAATATTACTAAAATAATTACTGACAATAATATAGCAACTGGGATAGAAGTTAATAATAAAATAATAAGTTCGGATATCGTATTATCTGGAGCTGATTATAACCACACAGAAAAACTTCTACCTAAGTCTTTGAGACAATATTCAGAAAAATATTGGTCAAGTAAGGTATTAGCTCCATCTTCATTACTCTTTTATTTGGGTTTTGATAAAAAACTAAAAAATGTTGCTCATCATAACTTATTTTTTGATACTGATTTTGATTTGCACTCTAAAGAAATCTATAAAGATCCCAAGTGGCCTTCTAACCCTTTATTTTACGCAAATTTTACTTCAATTACTAATAAGCACACAGCTCCTGAAGGATGCGAAAATGGTTTTATTTTAATTCCATTATCACCTGGTTTAGAAGATACAGAACTACTGAGAGAAAAATATTTTAATATTGTTTTAGATCTGTCTCTTATACACATCTGACGCTGCCGACGACTCCTTACGTGTAGA
>CAJXVL010000190.1 GCA_913061205.1 uncultured Flavobacteriaceae bacterium
AATTAGTTTTTTTCTTCTATCTCAATAGAGTCATTAGTTTTGGCTTGTTCACTTTTTACTATGGACAATTCAGATATTGCTTCATCAATAATGTCTGGATAATCTTCAAAATTTTTAATTACACTTTCTAAAATATAAGTTGCTTGAAAAGCATCATTTAACTTGTAGAAATTCTTAGCCATTAACACCAAGCCTTTAGCACCAAAATATTTATATCCTGCATATTCTTTTGCTAGTAGTTGTATACTTTCGTTGGAAGCTTTAAACTGCTCGGATTTGTTTTTAAAATATGCGTCATAGTATAAAGCTTCTGCAGCTAATTTTCCTGTTGCTATTTTTAAGACTTCTGCATATGCATCTTTTGCTTTGTTTTCGTCATACGTTTTCATTGCTGATCGAGCGATAATAAATTGAGCATCACTTTTAACTGAATTTTCTATCTTTTCGTTTTGTAATACTTTATCGGCAAAAATTACTGCTTCATGATATTTTTCCAATTCATAACTAGCTTTCATTGCATTGGACTGAGCAAAAATAATATTTTGAGGAAAATCAGCTTCCGTTTCAAGTCGTATTAAATATGGCAGTGAAATTTTATAATCTTTTTTCTCTAAATATAATTGTGAGATTCTAGCCAATGCCTGTTCAGTAAAATCATTGCGGTCTTTATCTACTACAAATTGATAATGTACAATGGCATCTTCCATTTTTTCATCTGAAAAATATAATTGTGCTAAATAAAAATGTGTTTTTAATATGTGTTTTCCGTTTGGAAATTGATTTATATAATCTTCAAATCGACTAATTGCTTGACTAGGTTGGTTTTCTAAATAAGGTTTTTCAGCTGCTTGAAAAGTAGCATCATCAATCTCAGAATTTTCAATATCAACAAAATCTAATCTACTGATCCATGCTGCATAATCGTTTACACGTCCTTGGTCTATATAAATAATTTTAGCAGAAGTAACTGCTTGAACTGCTTCTTCTGAAGAAGGAAAATCATTCGCTACTCTTTTAAAAATGGTTAATGCTTCATTACTTTTTCCTGTATTTTCTAAAATCAAGGCTTTTTTAAGCAATGCCTTAGGTACATAACTACTATTGGGCAAATCGCCGATTAACTTATTATAGGCAATCATTGCATCCTCATAATTCTCTTGGGAAACATAGGTGTTCCCTAATTCATAAAAAGCATCATCTCGATACATCGACTTTGGAAATTTGTTTGGAAAATCTTTTAATTCTTCAATTTTTTGAGTAATTCTATCAATAAACCCATAGCTGATCGCTTTTTGAAAATGAGCATAATCTTGATCTAAAGCTCCAGCCTCGATAGCTTTGTTATAATTTTCTAGCGCTGGCCAGTAAGCACTTGTAACAAAATAACTATCACCCAATCTTATATAGGCATCTTTCTCTTGTGAAAGTGCTATTACATTTTTAGAAACGTATTTATTAAAACTTTTTATTGCCTCTGTATAGTTTTTTAGCTTAAAATAATTGTAAGCTAAGTTATAGTCTAAATTATCTTTTTCGGGAGTTTCATTTGAATTTGGCAACTGTAGAAATTGCTTATAGCCTATTAAGGACTGATCAAAATTTGAAAGTTGATAATCACATTCTGCTTTCCAGAAAGTGGCTCTAGCAGTAAAAATAGCATCTCTGGGTTCCGATAAAGATTTATTAAATAGTTCTATTCCATCTCGATAATTCCCTTCAGAATATAATTCTAGACCTCTAAAAAATGTTACCTTTTGATATGCTAATTTGTTTTCAAACGATTTATTATTCTCTAATAAATCTAAAGCAGATTGATAATCCTTAGAAGTAATATAGGAGTCGATTAATAAATCTTTAAGTTCTGTATTATTTTCATTATTAGGATAAACTTCCATAAATGACAATAACACTTTTGGAGCACTTTGATAACTATTACCAATTTGGTAACTCAATTTCGCATAGTTAAGCCAAGCATCTTCTTTCATCTCTAGACTAAAGTCCATTTCTGAAGCATTTTTAAAGGCATTTAAAGCTTGTTGTTTTTGATCTAACTGCATGTAGGAATCTGCTAAATGGTAAAATGCATTTTGAGCAACTGCATTTTTCCCATCTATAATTTTATTAAACTCATTGATTGCCATTTGGTAACTAAGCTGTTTGTAATAAGCATAACCCAATTGATAATAATCGGTATTGTTCCATTTTCCTTTTTTTCCTTTATATGACTGTAAATATAAAACTGCTTCTTTATAATTCTCAAGATTAAAATAACTCTCTCCAATTATTTTGGATAACTCACTTTTTTCTATAGGACTAGATCGATCGTATTGTTCTAATCCTAAGTTAATTGCTTCTTGAAACTTAGCCAACTTAAAATTCATGTCAGCTTGATAATACGACATGTCTTTAGCATACCGCTTTTCGTCTTTTACCGCTTCAAATAAATCGTTAGCTTCCTCATATTGATCTCCTTCATAGGCAATATAACCTAAATAATACTTTGCTTGGGAACCATATTTCTCAGAGGTAGTTAACCTATTAAAATATTTTTTAGCCTCTGCGTATTGTTTAGTTTTAAAAAAGACATAACCATTATTAAAATAGAATTTTTCTTTTTCTTTAACACTCAAACTAAATTCATCTACTTTATCATACCATTTCAATGCTTGTGAGAATTTACCGTTTCCAAAATAATAATCTGCAACATTGATATAAGCACTATTTCTTTTGAGACTTGTTGGATGTTCCTCAACAAATTGTTCCATTAAATAATCTGCATTTTGCTGATTCAACTTAATAGCAATAATTGCGATGTAATAAGAACAATTACTTTTTATATTTTTAGTAGTAGGTTTTTTAATCACCTCTAAAAATAACATTTGAGCGGCTAAATATTGTTGATTACTATATAGTTCATAGGCACTAGTAAAGTCAACTAAATCATTCGTATATACTTCTGTTTGCTGTGAGAATGAATGAATTGTAACGAAAAATATAAAAATGATAACTAGTTTTTTTTGAAACATTAAATTTTATTTTTTGGAAACATAAATATATAATTTTATCAACGTAAGAAGCTTAATAAAAAAGGATTAAAAATAAATTATTCAAGATTTATTAAGATAGAACTATTCGTTCATCAATATGACTTTAATTTAATTAAAACCCTAAACATAATTTATAACGAAGCAAAAATTGGATAAGTATGTTTTTGGCATCTTAAATTTTACTAAAGCCATGTTCTAAAATAAATTACTTATTTTTAAACCAAGAAAATAAATCGTAATATAATCCTTATGAAAAATATACTCTTTTATGGTCTTTTAGCGCTAACTATTACCATGTCAGCACAAAGAAATCGATTAAAAAACATCTATAGTGAAAATGGTAAAATTGGTATTGGCACCAACACACCAGATGAATTATTAACGGTAAAAGGAAAAATACATACACAAGAAGTAATTGTGGATTTAAATGGAGCAATTGTACCTGATTTTGTTTTTGACAAATATTATAATTCATTTTCAGCTTTAAATCCAGCATATGAATTTTCAACTCTTTATGAAATTGAAACTTATATAAAGAAAAACCATCATTTACCAAAGATTCCATCTGCACAAGAAATTAAAGAAAATGGCTTATCATTGAAAGAAATGAACTTACTTTTGTTAGAGAAAATTGAAGAACTGACGCTTTTTACGATTCAACAACAAAAAGAAATTGATTTATTAAAATCTAAGATTGATAATTAATTTTTTCTTTTAAAATAATTTATAAAATCATGTCCCAATCTGTTTTACACCTCCATAATGCTTCTATTTTTCAGCGAGATAATTTAATATTATCCGATGTAAATATTTCCATAGACAAAGGAGAATTTGTTTATTTAATAGGGAAAACAGGAACTGGAAAAAGTAGTTTTATGAAAACTCTTTATGGTGATTTACCTTTAACTAAAGGAGAAGGTGCCATTGTCGGTTATGATTTACCATCTTTAAAGGAAAGTGACATCCCTTTTTTACGAAGAAAATTAGGTGTTGTTTTCCAAGATTTTAAATTACTAAACGACCGAACGGTACATCATAATTTAATTTTCGTTTTAACAGCTACTGGCTGGAAGGACAAAAAGAAAATGGATAATAGGATCCATGAAGCTTTAGAAAAAGTAGGAATGATGAATCAAGCTTCGAAATTTCCATTTCAATTATCTGGTGGAGAACAACAACGCATTGCGATAGCAAGAGCTTTATTAAATAGTCCTGAGTTAATTCT
>CAJXVL010000191.1 GCA_913061205.1 uncultured Flavobacteriaceae bacterium
TCTACACGTAAGGAGTCGTCGGCAGCGTCAGATGTGTATAAGAGACAGACAATATACTCTTCTTTTATTAGCTGTTATCGGTATTTGATTCTTTTAATTCTGAGCTTGTTAAAGCGGTATTATTTATTAAGAGAATCACCAAAATAAACCCAACATAATATGCTCCTACTTGCCTATGAAAATAATTTTCCGCCAAGCCAAATAAAACGAAGGTTATAAGCAAAGCTGTTGGGAAATATTTTTTTTGGTTTTTAATAAATAAAAACAAAAGGATTCCTATAAAAAGCAACAAACTTATTGGGCCAGCACTAATATAAAAATCAATATATTGATTGTGGGTATTGAATCTTTTATTTATAAAATTTTGTTTGGTTGCATTATCTTCTATTTCGCTGTTATAACAAGACAATAATCTATTTTTGGTTTCTTTAAAACCAATACCAAAAAGCCCTATAGAGCCTTCATCCGAAATTTTTGAAACACAATCCCAAATTACTGCTCTATAACCTAATGGGAGGGTTGACTCGGTATAAGTAACTTTAAAAACATCTCTACTCTCCTGAAGCAGATCCTCAAAAGCAGATTGATATTTTAAGTGACCTGTAATAAATATTGCGATAAGGACAACGCTTGTAATTAAAAGTCTAAGTTTTTTATCCTTGCCGTAAAATTGCCTTAAAACAATTAATACAAATAAAATAACTAAAGCAGTTATAGACATAACCAACAATAAGTATAAAATATTTACGATGATACTAACGAAATAATATTTGTTATCTGGGTGGTACTCTTTTGTTAATGATCGATAAGAAATCAATATACTTAACACACATAATAGACCTACATAAATTCTATCTATTAAAAGTGCGTCTACTGTTTCTTGAAAGAAAGCAATGGTTACCTCAGAATTTTGATTGATTAAAATTAAAAACTGAATAAATGTATAAACCATTGCAATAAATGAAGAAAATATTATTGCTTTTTTTAATTTTTTAAAATCTGCAATGGGCAGATATAATATTACAATCCCAATTGGGATTATCATGGTTTTAATGTATCCAAAATCTTGTTCAAACCTACCCTGGAATAGTGAGTTAGCAAGCAAAAAAACTATAAACGACACCAATAAGAGTGTGGGTTTTTTTAAAAGTTTTTTGAAATCATTTTTTGTAATTAAAAATGGGAAGGCTATAACTAGTATTGCCATTAAAATATTTGGTAATGCTCTTACATACTCATCAAAAGGAATAATGAGATATAATAAAATAAATACATAGGGATATATGGCCGTTAATAGTATTCTCATTTATACCTGTTTTTTTCTTTAATTGTTAAAATATAAGCTTTTGAGCCTTATGTTATTGTTCAAACTAGAATAGCTTTAAGGCTAAAATAATTGTTTATGCATTCTTTATACAAGAAAGCATATAGTTTTCATAGGAAGTATTAATTTTATTCCAATTATATAATTTGTTGATTTCTTCGATATTCGCTTCCGCAAAAGAGTCTTTAAAAGAAAAGTATGTGTCTTTATTAAGAATGGCTTCTATATCCTCAGAAGTATCGAAATACTTAGCTTGATTTTGTAAAACACTTTTATTGAAAATATTATTATTTGCAATAAGCAAAGCACTAGAGGACATTGCTTCTAGTAATGAAGGGTTCGTGCCACCTACAGAGTGCCCGTGAAAATAATACCTTGAAAAGTACCTTACATTATTTAAATTATCCTGATTATAGTTAGCTCCTACAAATCTTATTCTTTTGTCCTTAGAATATTTAATTTGTAACTTTTTACCGTAATCATTTAATGATCCAAAAATTAATAAATCATAAGATGTTCCAGATGCATGATATCCTTTTATAATAGTTTCTATATTATTTTCTGGTTCAAGTCGTGCTATTATAATACAATATTCATGTTTTATTACTTGATACTTAGATAAGATTAATTTATCTGGATGCAAAAATTCTGTAGCTCCATAGGCAATATATTGAGAGGTCTTATTATACTTTTGTAAAATATATTCTTGTATTCCTATGGAATCTGATATTAAGAAATTGCTCGATTTTATTGCTAATTTTTCAGCATATTTTAAAAACCTTCTTACTAAAGGAGCGTATTTTGAACGTTTCCATTCCAAGCCGTCCATATTGGTGATTATACAAGGTTTTTTGGGAAGCAACCAATGCCATATTGAACTCGAGGTGTAACCTAGTTGTAAAATAACCTCAAAATTTCTTTTTCTGGAATCCAAAATACAATTAAGGTCGTAAATAAACTGACCAACCGTGCCTATTTTATATTCTGGGTCATAACAATGAATAACAGTAACCCCTTTAAATTTACTTTCTTGATAAGGATGGTCATGTGAACTATAAACATAAACATCATGGTTTTTATTAGCTAAAAAAACCGAAAAATATTCTGCAAATTGTTCAAACCCACCATGACTATTTGGAATACCTCTTGTTCCTAATATTGCTATTTTCATTTAATCTATATGAGTTTTAATACAAGCAAAAATTTATTTTTCTAATGAAAAAACCTATGCTGACACCAAAAATAGTGAATTAACTTCTGTTCTGAATAAGCATATTCAAAAAAATAAATTTAGATAGAGTAAAAAATTATTTCTTTTATTATTACAGTCAGCCATTAAGAGTTCTAATATTATTTTTGCTATTACATTCCTTTTTTGTAAAAATAAAATACATCAAAATCAATATTAAAAAACCAAATATTTGATGTTTAAAAACCCCTGCATTAGTTATTCCCGTAAACATCATTATTATACTTATTATAAACAAATAATTTAAGCTGTTTTGACTTTTCTTTAATTGTTTTTTTCTATATAAAATAAAAGGAAATAAGTAGATATTAAAAATAAACAACCCTGCAGTAATTAAGCCATATTGAGAAGCTAAAGCTAAAAAAGTATTATGCGAATCCAAAACATGGGTGTCTTTTGACCCATAATCTGCTTTATACCTATTCCATCTACCAGGACCTATACCGAAAATTGGTTTATCCTTTATCATATTTAGTGATGTTTGAAAGTGGTTTAACCTTAAAATAAGTGATGCGTTAAATTTGTTTTCTTTAAGCACTATAATATCCCTTAGGTTTTGTTTTGTAAAATCAAATTTTTCTATTTTAAAATTATTAAAGGACAATCTTTCATTTTGAGATAAGCTAAAAATAGCAGTAATTAAAAATATTGAAAATAGACAAGCAAATAAAATTCCTTTACGTTTAGATTTTTGTTTGAATTGATAAATAATGTGTATTACTATTTCTGAAAGTAAATAAAGTAAAAGTAAAAAAAGAGCGCTACGCGTTGTTGTTAGTATAATTACAATTGTCATAACTAACACTAAAACAAGGTGTTTTTTTGATATTATTTTCCTTATTATTAAATATATGTAATAACATAATATTGCTGTTAAAACATTAGCAAAAACGTTATTGCCTAAAGTTCCGCTTGCTAATCTATTTTTATAAGCAAAAACGTAAGTGAAAAAAATTGATTCAAAAATTAAAAATAGAATTGAGATTAAAATACCAATAAAAATTTCTTTTGGGAATTTTATAATAGGAGTGTTTATAAACAATAGTAGTAGTAATAATAGATATCTTAAATGATATGAGTGAGAAAGTATTAATCCCACATCAAGTAGCGAATTATTTTCAAAAACATTAATTACAATTGAAAGGGTAAGGAAAAATATAAAAACATAAACTATTTTTCTTCCTGTTGCTTTAAAAACTAAAAATCTAGCGCTTATATTATCCCAATATCTAAAAAGTCCAAATATTAAAAAAATATCTATATGTGTGATCATTGGAAAATAGACTTCCTTTATATCAATCGGAGAAGAAATAAGGATACTTGGGAAAATATTATCTATACTCGCCGGTAAAGCAAGAATATTAAAAACCATTAAAATGGTAAACCATTTAAAACTTTTAGCCGCTAAAATAAGGGTTGTAAAAAAGATCGTTATAGATACCGCTTCGATCCAACTAAAATTTTCTAAGTATAAAAAATTTGGATTTTTTATACCTAAAAAAGAAATGACCGTAATTCCTGCATAAATAATTATTAAAATAATTATTAATAAGTAATTATTCCATAGAAATAAATTGTGTTTTTTCATATAAGATAATTATATAGGGGCTGTCTCTTATACACATCTGACGCTGCCGACGACTCCTTACGTGTAG
>CAJXVL010000192.1 GCA_913061205.1 uncultured Flavobacteriaceae bacterium
TTTTACACGAAGTGCTTTAGATAATTCTTCATTTTTTTCAACATCAATTTTTATTACTCTAGCCTTATCGCCTAATGCAGAGGCAACATCTCTTAAAACTGGATGCATTCCTCTACAGGCTTCATCCCAATCTGCATAAAAATCTAATAGAACTGGAACAGAAGTTTCAATTAATTCTCCAAATTTTGACATAATTCTAAATTTTTGGTAAAAAATTGTTATACAAATATAGGCTTTTCAAGAGATTATCTGATTTTTTTAAGTTTTATTAAAGATCCCACTCAGCAAATAGCAATACTGTCTTAGCATCTTAAATTAAGTACTACTAATGATTTAAATATACCATCCTTTAAAAAGAACTCTAATTAGATCTTAAGTTTTTTAAAATTAGTTTTAATAAAATTACTACATTTAAAGTCTAAGTATAATTTTAGATGAAAAGAAGAAAATTTTTAAAAAGAGCTTCGTTAACCGGAATTGGCGTTGCAGTTGGCACTTCTATATTTGCTAATACGCCTTCAAACAAATTAAATGAGTTTAAAGAAAATTCATTAAGTAATACAATTGAAAATCTTCCTATTGTAATTTCAACTTGGAACGTTCCTAATGCGACTAAAAAAGCAGGAATATTATTAGAAGAAGGAAGCACGTCCATAGATGCAATTGAAAAAGGGTGTATGATAGAGGAAGCAGACTTAAACAATCAGTCTGTTGGAAATGGAGGTCGTCCAGATAGAGATGGACATGTGACTTTAGATGCTTGTATAATGGATAAAAATGGCAACTATGGCTCTGTAGTTTATATGCAAAATATTGTACATGCCATTGCTGTTGCAAGAAAAGTAATGGAAGATACACCTCATGTTATTTTAGCAGGAAAAGGCGCTGAAAAATTTGCTATTTCAAAAGGATTTAAAAAAACAAACCTTTTAACTGAAGCTTCAAAAAAAGCTTGGGAAGATTGGAAAAAAGAGTCCAACTATCAGCCTTTAATAAATATTGAAAATCACGACACCATAGGTATGCTAGCAATTGATAAATATGGTGATATTTCTGGTGGATGTACTACAAGCGGATTAGCCTATAAAATGGCTGGACGCGTTGGAGATTCACCAATAATAGGTTCCGGCCTATTTATAGATAATCAGGTTGGTGGAGCAACGGCGACTGGCATGGGAGAAGAGGTTTTAAAAACTGTTGGCAGTTTTTTAATCGTAGAGTTAATGAAGCAAGGCAAATCACCTCAAGAAGCCTGTGAAGAAGCAATACTTAGAATTGTCACAAAAAACGATAATTACAAAAAATTTCAAGTCGGCTATATCGCAATCAATAAAAAAGGAGAAACAGGTTATTATTCAATACATGAATATTTTAGCGTATCTATTTATAAAGATAATAATTGTATTAATCTTCCCTCTGATTTCTTTAACAAAACAAAATAAAGGCTAGCTAATTATTAAAATTAAAAAATAACCGATTAAATATTGAAAATCGAAATATGAAGGTGCCTCTTAATAACCCTTATTTTGTAAAGCTATCATTTATTTAATTGTTATTTCATCTATGAAAATCCAGGCTTTTCCATTGTATGGCGAACCTAAATGCCAATTGGGTAAATCCCCTAAATTTTTAGCAACTATTTTTATATAACGAGAACTTTGCCCTTCGGTATTAAATCTAATTGTCTCTATTTCTATTTCTGAAGATGAAACCTCAGCTGCTATAATTTGAGCGGGTATATTTTTACTAAATATTTTTTCCGGAGCTACATAACATGTTACTTCAGTAGGGAAAAATATCCAACTTCGTTGATCTTGTAAAAAACTAAGTTCAACAGTTTCAAAAGCTTGAATACTTCCTAAATCTATAATAGCTATTAAATCAGTATCTTGATACCCTTGCCAAGCTCCTGTTCTATAGTCTTTAGATCCACGTATTCCGTCTATTAGCGCATTGTTACCTCCAGCATTGTATTGATTCGCATATTCCGTTTCTAATTGGATACTAATATTTGAGTTGATTTTATAAAAGTTAGTTTTTAAGGTATCACTTTTAATTCCGTTTAATGCGGCATATGTTTTTAGTTGACTTTCAGTAGTGATGTTAATAGGATTTTTATAGATTTTAAATTCCTCAGCATCTATACTATAATATATGGTTGTTTCCTTAATAGAGTTTGCTAGAGAAACTTGAGTATCATTTTTAAAAGCAATTTCTCCTTCAGCAATAAATGGTGTTGGTATTATTAAATGTTCTTTAATTTCAGTTTTAGGCTCTTGACCTTCTTGAGTTCCCCAATTAGTAGGAGCGTCCGTCATATAAAACTTTAATATTCCACCAGCGATTATTTCATTGTGAGTGATAAAAGTTCTATTCAGTTCTATATCGTTTAAAAATGCCTTTTCGATATAAATAGCGCTATCGGAACTATTTTCAGCTTGAATGGTAAACTGCTTCTTATTCTCTAAATTTATGGTCGCTTTTTCAAACAAAGGACTTCCAATTATGTATTGGTTAGTACCCGGCGTTACCGGATAAAATCCTAAGGAACTTAATACATACCAGGCACTCATTTGCCCACAATCTTCATTTCCAGAAACCCCGTCTGGATCATTTTTATATAATTCTGTTAAAATCTGATAAACTTTTTCTTGTGTTTTTGCTGGTTTATTTACAAAGTTATATAAATATGCCATGTGATGACTAGGCTCGTTACCATGAGCATATTGACCAATTAATCCCGTTATATCTATCTGATCACGTCCAGAAGTCTCATTTTTAGCAGTAAACAAGTTATCTAAATGATTTTCTAATGCTTTTTTTCCTCCCATTAAATTCATTAATCCTGTAATGTCTTGAGGTGCGTACAAACTATATTGCCACGCATTTGCTTCGGTATAATTAAAATTAACTTCGTAGGGATCAAAAGGAGTAAACCAGGTATTTCTAAACCTTCCTCTCATAAATTGTGTTTCTGGGTCGTATACATTTTTATAAAACTGTGCTCTTTTTAAAAACAAAGCATAATCATCTTTTTTGTCCATCGCCTTTGCCATTTGTGCAATGGTCCAATCATCATAGGCATATTCTAACGTTTTTGAAACAGATTCACTTTCTTCTTCCATAGGAACAAAACCAAATTCTTTGTACGACTTTAAACCTAACTTATCTTGAAAAGCACTATGTTTCATTGCTTGAAAAGCTTTTTCAGTATCATAATCTCGAATCCCTTTTAAATAAGCATCTGCGATCACAGGAACTGCATGATAACCTATCATACAATCTGTATAATTAGAAGATAAATCCCAGATAGGCAGAATACCTCCTTCATCGTATTTCGCTAACAATGTATTGATAAAATCATTGGTTCGTTCCTGTTCAATAATGGTATATAAAGGATGTGTTGCTCTGTAAGTATCCCACAAAGAAAATACTGTATAATAATCAAAATCTTTAGTTGTATGGATTTCTAAATCCATACCTCGGTAACGTCCGTCTACATCTTGATATAGATTTGGAGCAATCATAGTATGGTATAATGAGGTATAAAAATTAGTTTTATAATCTAAATTTGAACTTTCAATTACGATTTTCTCTAATTGTTGTTCCCAAGTGTCTTGTGCCTCTTTTTTTATGTCTTCAAAAGATTTATCAGCAATTTCTTCTTCTAGATTTTTACGTGCACCTTCTTCATCAACTGCAGAAATTCCTATTTTAATATAAACAAGTTCATTATTTGGATTGTTAAATGTTAATGCTGTTTTTCTACCGCCAGGCATCCCTTGTTCAGGTGGCGACTGTAAAATATCATTAAATGAATGAGATGTTTTTATATAGAAATATAAACGTTGGTCTGTTGCCCAGGCATCAGAAAATCGATAGCCTTGTATTTCAGTGTCAGAAATTTTATCGATGTTTGCCTCCAATACTTTATCACGATGAAGTAGATCTAAAATTACTATTTGATTTTCAGCAGATGGAAATTGGTATTTATGCATTCCACTACGTTTAGAAACAGTAAGCTCTACCTCTATATTTGTAGTGTCTAGTTTTACTTTATAATATCCAGGCTCTGCAATTTCATTGGCATGTGAAAAATGTGCGCGATAGCCTTTTTTTCCATTTGCTCCATTATTAAAGTTAATGGTATTCGTTGGCATTAATAAAATATCTCCGTAGTCGGAAACACCAGTTCCGCTTAAATGCGTGTGAGAAAA
>CAJXVL010000193.1 GCA_913061205.1 uncultured Flavobacteriaceae bacterium
GAGATTCCTCTACGTCTCGTGGGCTCGGAGATGTGTATAAGAGACAGAGTTAATGTATACCAAGATGATAAAATTGTTGCCGGTACTACTGTATTTCTAACCAAAAAAGTTATACATCCTCAATATGTTTCCGCAAATAGCAATAAAAATGAATTGGGAAGTTTAGATGTTTTATATAATTTTATTATTGATTATTTTATAGCGGGAAGAAATTACTTTAGTTTTAATACTTCCAGTGAAGAGAATGGAAAATTATTAAACGAAGGATTGTTGTTCTGGAAAGAAAGTTGTGGAGCTAGGCCTCATGTTTTTAATAATTATGAAATAAATACGGATACTTATAAAACTTTAGAATTTGAAACTACATGATTCCTTTTTTAGATTTAAATAAAATAAATAAACGATTCGAAACTGAATTTAAAAATAAGTTTACAGACTTTTTAGATGTTGGTTATTATGTTTTAGGATCTAATGTAACGGATTTTGAAGAGGAGTTTGCTGCTTATTGTGGAACTAACTGTTGCGTAGGAGTAGGTAATGGGTTAGATGCATTGCGTTTAATTCTTGAAGGATATAAAGTTCTTGGTAATTTATCTGATAATGATGAAGTTTTAGTAGCTTCCAACACCTATATTGCTACTGTCATAGCAATAAAACAAGCAGGATTAACTCCTGTATTGGTGGCGTCTGAAGATGATACTTTTAATTTTAATTTAAATGAATTGTCAAAATCAATTACATCAAAAACAAGAGTGATAATGCCGGTTCATTTATATGGACAACTTTCTCCAATGGATGCTATAAATGAAATTGCTGCTAAAAATAATTTACTAGTGATAGAAGATGCAGCTCAGGCTCATGGTGCAAAAAACACAAAAGGACAAGTGGCTGGTAATCTTGGAGACGCTGCAGGGTTTAGCTTTTACCCTACTAAAAACCTTGGGGCTCTAGGGGATGCTGGGGCTATTACAACAAATAACGAGAAATTAGCTACAGTTATTAGGAAACTTAGAAATTATGGATCTTCCTCTAAATATGTAAATGAATACCTTGGTTTTAACTCTAGATTAGATGATCTCCAAGCGGCTTTTTTAAGAATTAAACTACCATTTTTAGATGCTGACAATAATAGAAGGCGAGAGATTGCAAAAAAATACCTATCCACTATTAATAATCCTAAAATTAAACTTCCAACTTATAATTTAGACACATCACATGTATTCCATCTATTTGTTATTCAAGTTTCAAATAGAGAAGAATTCACTAATTATCTTTCTCAAAATCAAATTGGGTTTTTAATTCATTATCCCATTCCTCCTCATCAACAAGAAGCATTAGCTGATTATTCTAAATATAGCTTTCCAGTTACTGAAAAAATTCATCAACAAGTTGTTAGTATACCTATAAGCCCAGTACTTAATAACGATCATATAAAAAAAATAATAGAAGTTTTAAATTCTTATTAATTTGAAAATACCTAAATTATTTAGAGAGAATTTACTGTTAAAGATGACCTCTTTAAATGCTGTCGTGATAGGTATTCGACTAGTAGTTTCTCTTTTTATTCAACGTCTTTTAGCAGAAATGGTTGGGGAAGTGGGTATTTCAAAAATTGGTCAATTACGAAACCTTACTTCACTTTTAACTTCTCTATCAACGGGTGGAATATTTAATGGAGTTACCAAATATGTTTCGGAGTTTAAAGATGATAAAGGACAACTCCAAAAAATGTTTTCAACAGCTTTTGTGTTTACAGCTGTTGGTACAGTTTCTATTTCTATCGTTTTGTTTTTTGGAGCAGCATCAATAAGTAATTATTTATTTGGCTCTTTAGATTTTGAATATTTAATAAAAATTTTAGTGATAGTAGTTCCTTTTATTGCTATTTATCGAGTTTTTAATGGGGTTGTTCATGGCTTATCTCAATATAAGCATTTCGCAAAAATTGATTTAATAGCTTATTTATTAGGGGCTATATTATTAGTTATTTCATTAATTAAATACAATATAGATGGTGCTTTAGTTGCTATTGCTATAACTCCTATCATCCAATTATTAGTTTTGCTATTTATATTTTTTAAAACACTAAAAGAATATATTCATTTTTCTGAATTATCATTTAAAATACCTTTTGCAAATGAGTTATTAGCTTTCACTTTAATGTCTTTTGTGTCAACTGGGTTATTAAGTTTTGTTGAAATAGATATACGAACTATGATTCGAAATAAAATTACAGAAGCAGATTCAGGTATCTGGACAGCGATGACCTTTATTTCGAAAAATTACATGGTGTTTTCTGCTTCTATATTTACCCTATATGTGATACCGAAATTTGCAAGTATTCACACTCAAAGAGGTTTCACTTCAGAAGTAAAAACCATTTATAAAACATTACTTCCATTATTTGGTATTGGTATGTTGATGGTGTATTTCCTAAGAAATTATGTAATTTTAATTATATATCCAGATTTTACAGCAATGGCTCCATTATTTAAATGGCAATTATCGGCAGATTTTTTTAGATTGGCTACTTTAGTCTTAAGCTATCAATTTATTGCGAAAAAGATGGTTAGAAACTTTATTTTTTCTGAATTACTATCTCTTGCATTGTTTTACTTTATTGCACGTTATTTAATAAATGATTATGGAGTAGAAGGAGTTGTAATAGCGCACCTAATTAGATCAGTTATTATGTTTATAGTAGTGTTTTATTTAGTGTTCCGATATTTTAATAAGCAAAATAAATTAAATAGTAATGACTGAACATAAACATTCATATAGAAATGTTTTAAATGCAACTTCTCTCTTTGGAGGAGTGCAGGTTATTAATATTATTATTTCTTTAATTAGATCAAAAGCAATTGCATTATTAATTGGTCCTTTAGGGATGGGTATCGCTAGTTTATTGGTTTCTACTATGGAATTGATTAATGGTATTACTAATTTAGGACTAGAACGAAGTGCTGTTAAAGAGATCTCCTTAGCTAATAATGATTCAAACACAAAAAGTGTTGCTAAAACGATAAGTGTATTAAAAAAATTGGTTTGGCTAACTATTACTTTAGGGGTAGTTATAATGATTGTAGCATCTCCTTGGTTAAGTGAAATGGCTTTTGGAAATAAAGACCAGACCATTTCTTTTATATGGATTTCAATTGCATTATTATTTAAGCAATTGTCAAGTAGTCAATTAGCAATTTTACAAGGATTAAGAAAATTACAGTATTTAGCAAAAGCAAATTTATTAGGAAATTTTATTGGGCTTTTGATAACAGTTCCACTGTATTATTTTTTCAGATTAGATGCGATTGTTCCCGCAATTATTATTTCAACTTTTATGAGTTTTATTTTTACGTATTATTTTTCTAAAAAGCTTGAAATTAACAAAGTAAAGATTTCTAGAAAAGAAGCGATTTCTGAAGGAAAAAGCATGATCAATCTTGGTGTAATGTTAAGTTTGAGTAGCATGATTACATTACTAGTCGCATATATTATTAGAATTTATATCCATACAGTGAATGGAGGAGATGAACTAGGTATTAGAGAGGTGGGATTGTATAATGCTGGTTTTTTAATTCTTAATTCATATGTTGGAATTATTTTTAATGCCATGGGAACTGATTACTTTCCAAGGTTATCTGCAATTTCTGAAGAAATAGTTAAGATTAGAAAAACGGTACTAGAACAAGCAGTTATCGCAATTCTATTAATAACACCTATTATAGTCATATTCTTAGCATTTGCACCTTTAATTATCACCATTCTTTATTCCAATGAGTTTTCGCCAATCGTGGCCATGGTAAGTTGGGGAATCTTAGGTATGATTTTTAAAGCAGTTTCTTGGTCTATGGGTTATATGATCATTGCAAAAGGAGATTCTAAAGTTTTTATAAAAACAGCAATCGGTTTTAATGCAATTTTATTGATTTTTAATGGTTTAGGTTATTATTATGGAGGTCTTGAAGGTATAGGGTTTAGCTTTTTTATTTATTATATTATTCATTATATCGTTGTTAGAATTATTACTTATTACCGATATGATTTTTATTTTGAAAAAGGTTTCTATAAAATATTTACCTTTACGGTATTATTGTGTTTAATTGCATTCCTAATTACAATGATTGCAAATCCAATGTTGAAATATTGCTTAATGGCTGTCTCTTATACACATCTCCGAGCCCACGAGACGTAGAGGAATCTCG
>CAJXVL010000194.1 GCA_913061205.1 uncultured Flavobacteriaceae bacterium
TCAGATGTGTATAAGAGACAGTACTGGTGTAAAATTAGTAAATTAAATTGATTCGAGAACTATTAAAGGCATACCATTTAAATCCCCCTTGCTTAGCAGCCTTATAGAACTAAAAAAAGCCTTGCCGATTTAAAAAATTAAATCGGCAAGGCTTTTAATGGCCCTATTCTGGGACTAAATTATTTTATTTTTTTTACGTTGGGCATGACCCAAGACTTGTCGTAAAAGCTTTCCAGCGGTCCATAGAGTCGAAGGTAAGCAAAGAATCCTTTTTTTGGATTGGATTGTATCCAATTATTTTCATAGCCTTTAGGAGCCTTCTCACCAATATATATTTTAGTACTACCATCTGCTTCAACTTTTAAATCCTTCATCACCGAGCTAATGTCAGATTTTCCTTGTTCGTTTTGAATAATACACCGCGAATCGTTGTCATAAATTGTAATGGACCAAAATTGATTTGCTGGAGCATCTTTGGGAACGATAATTTCATAATTGTTATTTCCGTCTAACCAATTCCCCTCATCATCAATATAGGCTCCTAAGTATTTAGAGCCACTACCAACATTGTTTAAAATCATGGCTTTTGAAGTGGTGACTGCTTCATAGCTATAAGATGCTATTTCCTTTACTTCATAATAATTAGGATGCATTTGATCCAAGTGTTTCATATTCATTACATAGAGCCAATTTCTGTTGGGCCAGTGTTTTTCTTTATACGAATCACGACTAAAGGTGTTGACCATAGCCATTGCATTTCCCTTTTTCTCTGCATTGATAAGAATTTCTTTTTGTTTTTGTGTGGGTTCAAACTCCACTCCTTTTTCAATCCCAATGTCTCTTAATTGCGTTAGGATAAATCTATTTCTACCCACAACCGGTTCATTTTGTAATACCCGATTTAGATCTTCCCAATAAGTTAATCCATGAGGTTGATTTCCCATCCACTCGGCTGAAGTACTAGCTTGAATAAATTTTTGATCTTCTCTGTTTGCACCAACTTTATAGAGGCGATGTGCCTTTAGGGCTTTTTTATACTCTTCATCACTTAATCCAATTATTCGCGTACCAATTAAAACAAGATTACTTCCCGATTTAACCACATATTCCGCATCGTGATCCTCTGGAACCTCTCCTTCTGGACCAACTAATAAATATTTTCCTCCCTTGCCAGCATCCGGTCCTAATATTCCTAAATCTGAAACAGGTGTTTGATAAATATCGTTCACCAATCCTCCAATAGGACCTGCAGGAATTTCAAGATAGTAGTTAGATGTTGATAAATCTAAAAAAGAAATTACGTAAGGAGTAGTTGTATTGGCCGTTAATATTGGAATTTTAGATTCTTGATTGTCATAAATTAACCAATCCCCGTGCTTGGCTTGTTTTAAAAATCCTTTATTCCAAACTTCAACAGCAACAATAGGCAATGCGTATTCATAGGCAGATATTGCCTTTACGCTTAAATGTTCATCTCTTAGCTCAGAAATAATGGAGGGATCTAAATAACCATTGTCTTCAAATTTAACTTGCACATCAGCAGGGCTAAAACCGCCTTTTGCACTGCTATCATTTTTGTTGCTTTGATGGTTGCAGCCCAGCATTATAAATGCAATGAGCGCTGATAAAAAAAGGGTTTTAGTATTCATAATTATAGTGATTTTATTGATTAATTAAATGTATGGCTCTTAATAAATTGAAATTAGTATCTTTTTATAGCAGCTTGACAAGCGCATTGATAAAAATAGTACTCAAGACGCAATCCCTATTATTTATTTTGGAAAAACAAAAACTACACTTGCTCTTACTCCAAAATCTGGTCTGCTTTCGCTGTCAGAAAAAATTAATGGGATGCGTGGTCCTATTTGTAGTTGAACCATTTGCGTCCCTAATTTAGTAAGCCCTGTTATGGATGGAATTAAATAAGAATTATTACTATTTGATATCCAGTTAAATGTATTTTCAGAACTGATCCCAACACCTGCTCCAGTTTTCCAATTATATACCAAGAAACCTTGTAAAAACATTGAACTTACCTCAGCAACATCGACAGTAGGACCCATAACAGACCATAATTGATTGACAAGCATACCATAAGTAAGACCTTTGGATTGTTTTAAAAGGATAATGGTTGGTCCTATTCCACTTTTTTCACTTCCTAGATACTTATTAGAGCTCGGTAAAAGAAAGGCTGGTCCTGCCCCCCAAATTAGCCCATTTTTTGATGTTGAAGGTGAAATCCAAGTACTTACAGTACTATTAGCAATACCAAACTCACTTTGGCCAACTCCTGTTATGTTATATTGTGATACCACTGGAATAATAACACGTGTAATTAAATTTAAGTTTTCAGAGAGTTTCAAAGGAATCACCGGTTGAAAATTCAATGTGTTTCGTGTCCCTTCGAACCTTCCAATTCCTATATCTGTATTGTTTTGAAATGGCACACTAATTAGGGAAGAGATTGGATTTGCTAATTTTTTTGCCAAATCTGCTGCGGTTGCTGTTGCAGATTTTGGAGTTTCAGCTTTATTTTCTTGTGCATAGACACCAATGCTCATAAAAAACAGACTAAAACATAGAATAGAAAATATGTTATTTTTCATAATTATTGTAAATTTACTTATGAATAAAAATTAAGACCTTACACAAATATAATAAAAACCGATTGCTATAAACAATTAACTTTTAGTATATATTTGATTTTTTTAAATGAATAACTGAAAATTTTAGGGTGCATAGAGGTTTAATGGTGTCGATGTTTTAGCTAATTTTGTATGCATCTATTGGAAATTTAAAAGCGATTAAAAAAAGCTACTGCGAATGTTAAATTACTTTAACATATAGTGATAATGTATCTAGAATATGAAATCATCAATTAAACATATCATTCTATTTGTCTTTGTTTTAGTTATTGTTCAAAACAAAGGGTACTCCCAAAAAACCGATACTATTTATCACATCAACGGAGACATCCTTACTGGAGAATTTAAAAAAATGAAATACGGTACTGCTAGCTGGAGCATGGATGGCATGGGAACTATTAATGTTGAGGAAGTTAAAATAAACGCGATCCGGTCTAATAAAGTATTTGAAATCAAGATGAAAAATGGCTTGATTTATTTTGGGTCTTTTCTACCCTCCGATATTGATCGAAAAATATACATTATAAGTCCTACCGGAAAAGATTTAATCTATTTAGATGACATCGTTGAGATATTCCCGCTTAAACAAAACTTCTGGAGTCGAATAGAAGGTAATTTTAGTGTGGGTGCAAATTTTTCAAAGAGTAGTAATGTGGGTACCACCTCATTTTCTGGCAATTTGGATTATAGAAAGAGAAAAAGTTTCATCGAGTTATCTTGGGACAATAACAACACCTTCCAGGCGGATACGTTAAGTGCAAATAAATCGGATATAGCACTTGAATGGCAGCGATTGTTAAAAAAATCTTGGTCTGCAGGTTTAATTATTGGTGCGTCACAAAATAGAGAATTAGGAGCCAAACTCCGACTAAATATAAGTGTGCTTGGCCTAAAAGATATTTTTTACAACAATTGGAACAGGCTTTATGTTGGAGCAGGATTGACGATGAGCCGTGAAACACCCTATGACAATACTAGCATTACAAACGACTTAACAGGATTGACACAAGTAGTTTGGAAAGTTTATAAATTTTCTTCCCCTAAAATCTGGGTAGATGCCAATATTAATTTTCTTCCTTACATCACTGACCCTGGACGGTATAGGGGATCTTTTAATCTAAATCCCCAAGTGAGTATATTCAGTGATAATTTTAAAGTAGGAGTCTCATTTTATTATAACTACGACAGCAAGCCACCATCTGATGGATCTAAAACAGATTATGGCACTAATCTTCAATTATCCTATTCATTGCATTGATAACTAATCGTGTGAGGTGTTTTGAGTTATTTAAGTCGTTTATATAAATTTACTATTAAATAATCAATTTACATTTACAGACAAATGCCCCACAGCTTTCTGTAGCTTGGTTATGGAACCTGTTCTCTTAAATATTTCTATAGCTACTGAGTGCTTAAAAGAGTACAATGTTTGTCCTTGTTAAAATAAATGAGATTGTTTCTTGAAACGACTCCATAACTGTCTCTTATACACATCTCCGAGCCCACGAGACGTAGAGGAA
>CAJXVL010000195.1 GCA_913061205.1 uncultured Flavobacteriaceae bacterium
GTAAGGAGTCGTCGGCAGCGTCAGATGTGTATAAGAGACAGAGCATATATAGTGTCGTTTCATCTTCGATTCGCATGACACTACTATTAGTAATAACTCACCACCAACAATCCCTAATTATTTATAAAAAATAGCACAAAAATGATTAATTGATTATTAAAAATAGTAGGGCACAAATTTTTCAGCTATTATTGAATTTGTATCTTTGCAAATTGTATTACAAAGAATACGTATGAATTTAGAAAACCACAGTAAAGTAATGGATGAATTAGGCGAAGAACATATTGGAACTTCTAGCGATACTCCTTTAAGAAAAGATGCTTTTAAAATTAGTGATTTAGATAAAATAGAAGCAATAGAAGAAGATGTTAAAAAAATTCTATTGACATTAGGGATGGACTTAACTGATGATAGCTTAAAAGGAACTCCAAAAAGAGTTGCAAAAATGTTTGTCAATGAAATATTTGGGGGTTTAAATCCAAAAAACAAACCAGCTGCTTCCACTTTTGAAAATAAATATAAATACGGTGAAATGTTGGTTGAAAAAAACATTACACTTTATTCTACTTGTGAGCATCATTTGCTTCCTATTGTTGGAAAAGCACATATCGCTTATATTTCTAACGGGACTGTAATTGGGCTTTCAAAAATGAATAGAATTGTAGATTATTTTGCAAAAAGACCACAGGTACAAGAAAGACTTACGATGCAAATTGTTAAGGAGTTACAAGAAGTTTTAAATACAGAGGACGTGGCCTGTGTAATTGATGCAAAGCATTTATGTGTTAATTCTCGTGGAATTCGTGATATTGATTGCAGCACCGTAACCAGTGAATTTGGAGGTAAATTTAAAAAAATTGAAACAAGAAGAGAGTTTTTAGATTATATAAAATTAAACACAACATTTTAATGTTGCAATTCCAAGTTAAAGTTTTATAACTTGCTAAGCGTTAAATTAAAAAGAAGCATTTAGATACATGAAACTTTTCGAACAACAAGAATTATACCTGTATAATTCAATTACAAAAACAAAAGAAAAATTCACTCCAATCCATAAGGAGTCTGTTGGAATGTATGTATGTGGACCTACGGTTTACAACAATGTGCATTTAGGAAATTGCCGCACTTTTTTATCTTTTGACTTGGTGTTCAGGTACTTAAAACACTTGGACTACAAAGTTAGGTATGTTCGAAATATTACAGATGCGGGACATTTGGAAAATGATGCGGATAGTGGCGAAGACCGCATCGCTAAAAAAGCAAGGATTGAAATGTTAGAGCCTATGGAAATTGTGCAACGATACACAGTGGATTTCCATCAAACAATGGAAAAATTTAATGCGCTACCTCCAAGTATTGAACCCACTGCTACTGGACATATTATTGAACAGATAGCAATTATTGAAAAAATTATTTCTGAAGGTTTTGCTTATGTTGTGAATGGTTCTGTTTATTTTGATGTACATAAATTCAATAAAACTCATTCTTACGGAAAACTAAGCGGAAGAAATTTAGAAGACATGGTTGCTAATACCCGTGATCTAGCTGCTCAAACCGATAAAAAAAATCCACAAGATTTTGCGCTTTGGAAAAAAGCAGAGCCTGTACATATTATGCGTTGGCCATCACCTTGGAGCGATGGATTTCCCGGTTGGCATCTAGAATGTACCGCAATGAGCACCAAATATCTAGGGAAACATTTTGATATTCACGGCGGAGGAATGGATTTAAAATTTCCACACCATGAATGTGAAATTGCACAATCTGAAGCTGCCTTAAAAACCAATCCGGTAAATTATTGGATGCATGCTAATATGCTTACTCTTAACGGAAAAAAAATGGCGAAATCTACAGGGAATCATATTTTACCTCACGAACTGTTTTCTGGTAACAACACCATTTTAAGCAAAGCTTTTTCACCTTCTGTTGCTAAGTTTTTTATGTACCAAGCAAATTACAGAAGCATTCTTGATTTTTCTAACGATGCACTATTAGCTTCTGAAAAAGGGTTTAATAGATTGATGGAAGCTTATAAAATGCTTTCAGGAATTGCACCTTCAGAAAACAATGAATTTGATGCATCTGTTTGGAGACAATCTTGCTATGACGCGATGAACGATGATTTTAATAGTCCAATTTTAATAGCTCAATTATTTGAAGCCGTAAAAATCATCAATACAGCTAAAGAAGGAACCACAAAATTAGACAAAGAAAATATTGATATTATAAATAAAACAATGCATGATTTTATTTTTGATGTTTTAGCTTTAGAAGAAAATAACACCACTAATTCGGGAGTTGATCATAAATTATCAGATGCTGTTAACATACTGATAGACCTTAGAAACCAAGCACGAAATAATAAAGATTTTCACACTAGTGATTTAATTCGTGATCAATTAAAAGAAGCTGGAATTCACTTAAAAGATGGAAAAGATGGCACTACTTTTTCTTTAAATCTTTGAAGGATTTCTTCGACACATAATTTGAACTTAAATCTAGAATGAGAAATATACTAATATATCCTTTTGTTTTGCTGATTAAGGGATATCAAATTTTAATTTCTCCTTTATTACCGTCAACATGCAGGTACGATCCAACCTGTTCCTATTACGCTATTGATGCACTTAAAACACATGGCTTTTTAAAAGGTACCTTGCTCGCAATTAAACGTATTACCAGTTGTCATCCTTGGGGTGGATCGGGTTATGATCCAGTTCCTGAAAAAGATAAAAAGTAATTAAATTAAATATTGCTTTACTTATATTTACAATTCTAATTTTTTAAAAATATTTTATGCACGTGTTAAGTTTTATTTGGGACCCATCTCCAGGAATTGATTTAGGTTTTTTTATGATTAGGTATTACAGCCTAATGTTTGTAATTGCTTTTACCATAGGGTGGTTTTTAACGAAAAATATATTTAAGAACGAAGGACTATCAGATGATAAAATGGACAGTCTTTTTATTTATGTTGTATTAGCAACGCTAGTAGGAGCTCGATTAGGACATGTATTTTTTTATCAGCCAGAATTATTAAAAAATGATTTTTTCTCCGTATTTCTTCCTTTTAGCTTTAAAAACGGTTTTGAATTTACAGGGTTTAGAGGCTTAGCAAGTCATGGTGCTGCGATAGGAATTATAGTTGCAATGTATTTTTACAGTAAAAAAGTACTTAAGAAACCGATACTATGGATACTCGACAGAATAGTGATTGCAGTTGCATGTGGAGCCATTTTTGTTAGAATAGGAAATTTTATTAATTCTGAAATAATAGGAAAAGCAACCCATAGTGATTTTGGCGTTGTGTTTAAACAATTGGGAGAAGATTTTCCTAGGCATCCTGCTCAGTTGTACGAATCGTTTTGCTATGTTTTTGTATTCGCTGTACTTTATTATTTGTATTGGAAAACCAATAAAAGTAAACAAATGGGTTATTTACTAGGAATGTTTTTAGTGCTTCTTTGGACGGTTCGTTTCTTTGTAGAGTTTGTAAAAGTAGCTCAAGTAAATGAAAGAGCAGAATGGGTTTTAAACACAGGGCAGTGGCTAAGTATCCCTTTTATAATTGTTGGCGCCTATTTGATGATTTCATCACCTAAAAGACCCGTTCCAAATGAATAAATTATTTTTCATAATTACTGTTTGTACGGTTTTATTTTATTCTTGTGAAGAAAATAAAAAGCAATCTATTTCAATTACTAAAGAGATTAATTTTAATAAGGAGGGGGAATTGTTTTTAAAAAAACCAACAACAGATTCAGTATTTAAAACCTTAGATATTGAGATTGCTGAAACGGAGTATGAAACACAAACTGGCTTAATGTATCGACATAATATGGAAGATAATCAAGCCATGTTATTTGTTTTTGAGAAAGAACAGCCTCGCTCTTTCTATATGAAAAACACCGAGTTTTCTTTAGATATCATTTACATCAATAAGAAAAAAGAAATAGTAGGTATCCAAAAAAAAACAAAACCTTTTGACAATACCTCATTACCATCAAATATACCGATTTTATATGTACTAGAAATTAATGGTGGCCTGTCTGATACTTGGGGAATAAATTTAGGAGATAGTATCGAATCTGTCTCTTATACACATCTCCGAGCCCACGAGACGTAGAGGAATCTC
>CAJXVL010000196.1 GCA_913061205.1 uncultured Flavobacteriaceae bacterium
CTATAACACTTAAAGTAGCTGCATCAAGATCAGAACCAAACTTAGCAAAAGCTTCTAATTCACGAAATTGTGCTTGATCTAACTTAAGAGTTCCAGATACCTTTTTCATTGATTTAACCTGAGCATTACCACCTACACGTGATACCGAAATACCTACATTAATAGCTGGACGAACACCTGAATTAAATAAATCCCCATCTAGGAATATTTGACCATCTGTAATTGAAATTACGTTGGTTGGAATATATGCAGATACATCACCCGCTTGTGTTTCGATAATTGGTAAAGCTGTTAATGAACCACCACCTTTTACAACATCTTTTAAAGACTCAGGTAAATCGTTCATTTGTCTAGCAATTGCATCATCATTAATTACTTTAGCAGAACGCTCTAATAATCTTGAATGAAGGTAAAATACATCTCCAGGATACGCCTCACGTCCCGGTGGACGACGTAATAATAAAGATACCTCACGGTATGCCACTGCTTGTTTAGATAAATCATCATATACGATCAATGCTGGACGACCAGTGTCTCTAAAATATTCTCCAATAGCTGCACCTGCGAAAGGAGCATATACTTGCATTGGAGCAGGATCACTAGCATTTGCAGCAACAATAGTTGTATAAGCAAGAGCACCTTTTTCTTCTAAAACTTTAGCAATATTTGCTACGGTAGAAGCTTTTTGTCCAATCGCCACATATATACAATATACTGGTTCCCCGGCATCGTAAAATTCTTTTTGGTTTAAAATGGTATCGATACAAACTGTTGTTTTTCCAGTTTGACGATCGCCAATTACCAATTCACGTTGGCCTCTACCTACTGGAATCATTGCATCAATAGCCTTAATTCCTGTTTGGAGTGGTTCGGTTACTGGTTCCCGGAATATTACACCAGGTGCAATACGTTCTAATGGCATTTCATAAGTTTTACCTGTAATTGCCCCCTTACCATCAATTGGTTCTCCTAGTGTGTTTACAACACGGCCAGAAATACCTTCACCTACATTAATAGAAGCGATACGTTGTGTACGTTTTACAGTAGAGCCCTCAACAATACTTTTAGAGTGACCTAACAATACCACACCAACATTATCTTCTTCAAGGTTAAGAACTATACCTTCTAATCCGTTATCGAATTCTACTAATTCACCGTATTGAACATTAGAAAGTCCGTAAACACGTGCAATTCCATCGCCTACAGTTAACACACTTCCAACTTCATCTAGTGAAGCTGTAGACTCGTAACCTGATAATTGATTCTTTAAGATTGCTGATACTTCAGCTGGTTTAACTTCTGCCATTTTAATACTATATTATTCAGATTTAATTCTGAAATTTATTTATATACTTTTACTAAATTCTCGTTTTATCTTTGCTAGGCTATTTGAAATACTAGCATTGTACTCTAAATCTCCAATTCGAAGAATAAATCCTCCAATAATTGATTCGTCAATTTTATGTTCTAAGGTTACCTTATCGCTACCTGTAAGTTCTTTTACTTTTAATAACACTTTTGTTTCTAATTCTGAGGAAAGAGAAACTGCAGTGGTTACTTGAGCTACTTTAATACCCTTGGATTCTTTATATAAATCGATATAACTAATTGCTACCTCATTTAATAAAGAAGCTCTTTTGTTAGTAATTAAAGTTGCAATTAATGACTTTGTAGTGTCAGATTGGTTTACAAATATTTTATTCAATGCTTCTTTTTTGTCTTCGTCTTTATAAACTGGACTTTGTAGCATTTCATTTAATTCATTACTTCCAAATATGGTTGCTGTAACTGATTGCATATCATCATAGACAACCGTTTCTAAATTAGCTTCGGTTGCTAGTAATAAAACTGCTTTTGCGTAACGTTTTGCTGCTCTACTTCCGCTCATTTTATACTAGTTTAAAGTAGAATCGTTTAACATATTTTCAACAAGTTGTAATTGTTTGTCTTTATCAGACAATTCATTTTTAACAACTTTTTCAGCAATTTCTATAGATAAGCTTGCAACTTGAGTTTTAATATCAGCTATTGCAGATTTCTTTTCGCTCTCTATTGCTGCTTGTGCGCTAATGATCATTTTATTAGCTTCTGATTTTGCTTCCTCTTTAGCGTCTAAAATCATTTTCTCTTTAATTTCACGTGCATCTTTAATCATCGCTTCTCTTTCAAGACGAGCTTCTTGTAATAATTTTTGATTGTCAGCTTGAAGATTTTGCATTTCTAGTTTTGCTTTTTCAGCAGATTCTAGCGCATTTTTTATTCCTTCTTCTCTATCATTAAGAGCGCTTAATATAGGTTTCCAAGCATACTTTTTTAATAAAAAAAGTAACATTAAAAACAGTAACATTTGCCAGAAAAAAAGGCCAAAAGAGAAATCGTTAACTAACTTTTCCATATCTATATTTTAAATAGTTTTAAATTCTAATTAAACATCAATTGCAACCAACCGTTACAATTGATGTTTTGGTTTTGTTAAACTGCAAATAATGCAGCAAATCCAATACCTTCAATAAGCGCAGCTGCAATTAGCATTGCTGTTTGAATTTTTCCGTAAGCTTCTGGCTGACGAGCAATAGCGTCCATTGCTGAACCACCAATTCTACCGATACCGATACCGGCACCAATTACTACTAAACCTGCACCTACAATCGCTGGGATCTCCATAATATATATAATTAAAAATTAAACATTCAAATTTACTTTGGCTACACTGTAACCTTTTTTAATGTGCTTCATCATGCTCTTCAACTGCAAAGCCAAAATATAAGGCCGATAACATAGTGAAGATATATGCTTGTAATAAAGCTACTAATAATTCAATCAATGAAATCGCAAAGGATAACACAAAAGATAAACTACTTCCTATCCAGTTTTGGAAAACAAAAATTAATCCTATCAAACTCATTAATACAATATGCCCAGCCATAATGTTCGCATATAAACGAATCATTAGCGCAAAAGGTTTAATGATTACACCTAATAACTCAATAGGTGCTAAAATTATTTTCATAGGAACCGGTACTCCTGGCATCCAAAAAACGTGTTTCCAATAGTTTTTATTCCCCGAAAACTGAGTAATTATAAAGGTAATTAATGCTAATGCAAATGTGACTGCTATATTACCTGTTACATTAACTCCTAAGGGAGTTAAACCAAATAAATTTAAAAACCATACAAAAAAGAATACGGTTAATAAATAAGGCATGTATTTTTTATACTTATTAACTCCAATATTAGGTATTGCAATTTCATCACGTATGTAAAGAATAATCGGTTCTAAAAACCTTCCTGCACCTGTGACAATAGGACCTTTTTTAAATGACTTTGCCATTCCAACAAAAGCAAAAAACATAAGAATTCCGGTTACAATAATCATTAAAACACTCTTAGTAATTGAAAAGTCAAAAGGCTTTATTTGAGTTGGATGGTTATGATCATCTAATGTAACGGTTCCTTGAGCATCTGTTCTATAAACCTTGTTATGATATAATCTATAATAGTTACCATTATTTTCGGCTACCGTTTCACCATGGTGAAATTTTGAAGAAGAAAACAATTGAAATCCTTCGTCCCATAGAATTACCGGAAGTGAAAAGCCATAATGTTTTCCAGTTTCACTATCACTAAAAAAAATAAAATCATGAGTATCTAATAGGTGATGATTAATACTTTCTTTAATCTTTGTTTTTAAACTAACTTCCTCTAAAGAACCCTCATGCTCTTCATTAAACTGCGCTGTTACAGTCAAGCTAAATATCAACAGTGTGATCGTAAATAATTTTGCTAAAAAATTGCTTTGCATAGTAAACAAATTATATTGGCTTTAAAAATCGGTGCAAAAATACTGTTCTTTATGGAAACAAAAAACTATTTATACTCTTTTTTGTTCTACTTGAAATTTGTTAAGTTGATTGCTTATTCAGCTGTTTAGAAAGATAGATTACTTCGGTAATTAAACAGATTGAATATGGAATAAAAAAGGCCATAAATTCAATAGTTTTCATATTACCATCCTCCTTGTAAGTTGGGTAAAAGCTGTCTCTTATACACATCTCCGAGCCCACGAGACGTAGAGGAATCT
>CAJXVL010000197.1 GCA_913061205.1 uncultured Flavobacteriaceae bacterium
TTTTCTCCATAAAAACCATCCTCCTCTAGCATGATTCGGATGTCTTTTTTCCATTCTTTAATTTCGACCGTAGTATTTAATTCAATGGCATAAACTGTATTGTAATGCAATGGATAATCGCCTGTGCCAGGAACTCCTCCTTGAGAATCCCACATACCAATAGCGGGACCAGCACTGTGCCCATAAACACCTAATGGATGTGTGTATATGGAAGGTCTTAATCCTTCTTCTTTTGCATCCTTTAAAGATTTTAATAATATTAAATTACCGGATTGTCCTTCCTTAAAATTAGAAGTAAATATATCCTGTACTCGATTCCCTTTTTTAAAAGCTTCTGATAGAAAATCGGGCACTTTTATTTCGTTTTCTTTTAAAACATAGGCATGCTGCTGACAGTCGGTGTTTAATCCAATATAAGTGATCCCAAAATCACAATGCAATAAATCACCAGGAATGATTAGTTTTTCTTCTTCTCCTTTAGAAAAGGAATAAATATGACTTTTTAATTCTTCTTTATTACGTTGTACATCTACCGTTGGATGAAACCATGTTTCCAATCCCAAATCACTTACTTTTTGACGCATCCACCAAACCACATCGTCTGTAGTAGTTTCGCCTGGAGTAATTACCTTCGCTGAAAAAGCTTCATCAATAATAGCATGAGTGATTTTCACTAATGTAGGATATAGCTCCATTTCTTTTTGTGACCTTGTTTCGATCCAAGCTATCGAAAGCTTCTCAGCAGATACTAATTTATCTTGATATTCAATTGGCAAGGCATTTTTTAACGCAGCGTAATCGGTTTGCACCAATCCATCAGCGATACCAAAATCATTAGAGGTATTAATTCCTATTTTTTTTGGATCCTTATTTTTTATAATATCAACAAGTGCTTTCCATTGATCAGGCTGCTCTTCCTTATTCCATGCTGAGCTTATGCTTTCTCCTATATCATACCTTGCAATTGCTAATTTCTCAAAAGTATTGTCTTCTTTATTTCTATAAAAAACAATCATAGTTCTTCTTCGAGCATTTAACCAGGTAGCAGGAAGCATCGTTCTCATTACTGGATCTTCATTGTATTCTCTCGAAATAAGCAACCACATGTCAATACCTGTTGCATCCATTAATTGCGGTAAAAGAGTATCGAAACGATCTGCTAAGATTTCATCTTTTAAAACAGCTCTTTCTTTTTCTGAAAGAATTTCTTGTGCAGATAACGTACAACAGCATCCGAAAATAAATAAATAAATAAATTTCATAGGTGTAAATTAGATTTTTAATTAACAAAATGATTCGGATAAAAATTTTACTTTTTAAACTTTTCTAAATATTTCAATAGTTCCATTCTTTTTATCTTACCCGTTTCTGTAAAAGAAAATTTAGAAAACACATATATTTTTTTTGGACGTTCATAGCTTGATAAAGATAAAAATCCTTCTTTAAAATCAGGAGTTTCTTTGGCGGTATCTTCTTCTAATATCAAGATTAACTGTTCTCCTAAGGATTCGTTTTTTTCTGAAGCAATTATAAATGGTTGGTCTATATAGGAAGCTAATTTTTTTTCTATTTGTTCTGGAAAAAGTTTTATACCACCACTATTAACGACATTATCAATTCTGCCCAAATACTCAAATGAAGTAGGAGAAATTAATCTCACCATGTCATTAGTGATTACTTTTTCCGCTGAAACTTCAGGAGCATCTATCATTAAACAATTTCTTTCATCTAATGAAAACCTCACCCTAGGTAAGGCGGTATAATCATTGGATTGTGCTAAGCCATTAATTCTTCTAACCGCAATATGGCTTATGGTTTCCGTCATCCCATAAGTTGCAAAAACTTCGGTATCAACACCTTGCAATTGGTCGTTTAATTCTTTTGAAATAGCACCTCCTCCGATGATTAATTTTTTTATTTTATTTAGTGACTTTAAAGAATAACGTACTTGATATGGAACCATAGCAACAAAATCATAATCATTATCATATTGCGTAATTGCATCTTTTTCGGGAGCAACAATATGAAGATTCCAACCCAAAACCATTGCTCTTACCAACATCATTTTACCAGCAATATAATTTGAAGGCAAACATAATAATGCAGTGGTATTTTCAGCTAGCTTAAAAAAAGTGCCGGTAGCTTTTGCACTGTTAATCATTTTTTGCTTCGATAGATCTAAATTTTTAGGAATACCCGTAGATCCAGATGTTTTAACAACAACATAATCATTGTTGTCTAACCATTCCTGAATAAAATTTCCGATACTAATTTCATAATGAGCACCAGAGTTTATTAAATCTTTAGCTATTGCAAAAAGTCCATCAGATTGATAAGACAATCCGTTGAGCTTAAATTTAGGATGGATATATTTCCAAGGAGTATTCAAAATAAATCGATTTATTCTTTTAGTGTACCAAGCGCATCAGGTGGACTTATTTTACCAAAGAGTTTTTCTCTCCAGTGGGTCCATTTGTACTTCCAAGCCATTATTGCTAATAGTATAGGATATAGAATAAATACCGGAAGTACTACTTCAATTCCTGCTCCGGGGTCGGAAAGATCCAATAAAATTGAATTGGTCTGAAAAACAGTCCAATCACTAGTGACCAATAAGGCTATAATTAAATTAGTACCCGCATGAAAACCGAGAGAAATCTCCATACCTTCATCCATTAGCGTAATAATACCTAAGAAAAAACCAGTTCCAATATAATAGACCATGGCTATATTTCCGATTTTTTCAACTTCAGGATTAAAAAAATGCAATCCACCAAAGATAACAGAGGTAATCAATAAAGGAACCCATTTATTTTTTGCTGCAATGCCAATCCCTTGCATTAAATACCCTCTAAAAAAATATTCTTCAAAACTTGTTTGAATGGGTATTAAAGTAACAACAATCACTAACATTATTAAAAAAGGAATCAACTCAAATTGCACTTCATAATTTTCTGGATTTGAATAAAAATCCAAAACGGTAGTAACGATTGATAATGTTGCAATCAATCCAAATCCAAAGAAAAAACGTCCCCAGTCTATTTTTTTTCTCGAGGTGGTAAGTTGAGTTAACGTTTGTTTGTGAATGTACTTAATAACAAAAATCAAGGCAATAAAGCCTCCTATAAAAGTAAGCAGAATCAAGAGTAAATAAAGGTTACTCTTAGCGGGAAACAAGGATGCAAATGAGGATTCACTTGCGCTTAAGAACTCAGGTAAACTTCCTGCTTCCAAAAAAGAAACGATTGTTAAAGGTATCGTTCCTACTAATTGCCATCCTATTAAAAAAATAATAATTGTCCCAACTACATAACGCCAAACGTCATGTTTAAATTTATAAGCTTGAGCTATGTACATTGCCTTTTCTATCTAAATATTAATGATTAAGTAAGTTTAAGTCCCACTTTAAGTGGCTATTATAAGTTAGGTTTCCGTTAGCAACCGTTAATGGTGAAGCGATGTTATTATTAAAAAGACTACCAGTCCCCAAACCTTGGTGTAATTTACTGTTTTTTGTAAAGGTATATTGCGCAATTGCATTTAATCCAATATTACTTTCTAAAGCGGAAGTAATCCACCAACCAATATTCTTGTTTTCTGCTAAAGAAATCCATTGATCACTAGCACTAAATCCACCTAGCAAACTGGGCTTTAAAATTATATATTGTGGATTAATTGTAGTTAATACATTTAATTTTTCTTTTTCTAAAAAAACTCCGATAAGCTCCTCATCCAACGCTATTGGTAGTGGAGTATCTTCACAGAGCCTAGCCATTTCTTGCCATTGCCCCTGTTTAATAGGCTGTTCAATAGAATGTAAATCAAATTCTGATAACCTTTTTAATTTTTCCAATGCTTCTGAAGAATTAAAAGCTCCATTGGCATCAACTCGCAATGCGATATCGGAAGATGAATATTCTTTTCTTATTAACTTTAATAGGTTCAATTCTGTATCAAAATCAATAGCACCAATCTTCATTTTTATACAACGAAAACCTTGATCGAGTTTCTCAGAAATTTGTTGCTTCATAAAAGCTTCACTTCCCATCCAAACCAATCCATTAATTGG
>CAJXVL010000198.1 GCA_913061205.1 uncultured Flavobacteriaceae bacterium
ATTCTAAGTATACTTGGATGGATTCTTTTCTTCGTTGGTCTTTGGTGGTTAAACCGTTAATGAGTATAGGATGTTAGGAATAACCCTAAATAAAGGAGTAGGGAGAAAGTTGAGGTGAGTTTACCATTAGTGAGGAGTCACATAGGTTCTATATGAACCTGACCTACCTCAACAATATCTTTTCTGTTGATTCTTTCTTCTCTAATCTTACCTTTTTTGTAGATAGAATGGACTTTTGAGTTAGTAAAATCAGTATTTCGTGGGGTTTTTAATCCTTCTTCGTTGAAGATTTTAGATATTTTTCTATAACCAATAGGGGTTACATTATTCTCTTTATATTCACAAATTCGGTTGAATAAATACTGTTGATATTCACTATAATTTGACTCCCAAAGTTTAGTGGTAGTAATTGATATTGATAACTTTACGATTAGGTTGTAGGGGTTACAACTTTGAACACATAACCTTACTCTACCGTGACTGATTTTGCTAAATTTCTTGGTTGGTCTACATTCTTATCTAGCATTACTGCTATATGATACGATAATAGTTGAAAAGGAATTGTTGTTAATAAAGGTGTTAATGCTTCTTCCGTTTCTGGAATTTCAATAACATGATCGGCAATTTCTTTTACCGTTACATCGCCCTCTGTAACAATGGCAATAATCTTACCACTTCTAGATTTAATTTCTTGAATATTACTCACCACTTTATCATAGTGTCCTTTATTCGTGGCAATAACAAAAATGGGCATGTTCTCATCAATCAAAGCGATGGGTCCATGTTTCATTTCAGCAGCAGGATATCCTTCTGCGTGGATATATGATATCTCTTTTAATTTTAAGGCGCCTTCTAATGCAACAGGAAAGTTAAACCCTCTTCCTAAGTATAAACAGTTTTTAGCATCTTTATAGACTCTTGCAATTTCTTTAACCTTTTCGTCTAATTGTAATAGTTTTTCAACTTTAGATGGAATCAATTGCATTTTTTGCAAGTAGGTGTGAAATGCTGAATTTGAAAGTGTTCCTTTAGCTTTGGCTAGTTTTAATGCAATTAATGATAATACCGTTATTTGAGTTGTAAATGCCTTGGTGGATGCAACTCCTATTTCTGGTCCTGCATGCGTATAGGCTCCAGCATCTGTTTCTCTAGCAATGGATGATCCTACTACATTACAAACTCCAAAAACAAAAGCACCTTTAGATTTTGCCAATTTAATTGCAGCTAACGTATCTGCAGTTTCTCCAGATTGAGAAATAGCAATCACAATATCTTTAGAGCTTATAATTGGATTTCTATATCTAAATTCAGATGCATATTCAACCTCAACAGGAATTCTAGCCATGTCTTCAAAAAGATATTCTCCAACAAGTCCTGCATGCCATGAAGTCCCACAGGCTACGATAATAATACGCTCTGCATTTAAAAATTTTTCGAGGTTATCATCAACCCCAGCCATTTTTATAATTCCTTGATCAGCCAACATTCTGCCTCTATACGTATCAATAATTGCTTTTGGTTGTTCATGAATTTCTTTGATCATAAAATGATCATATCCACCTTTTTCTATTTGCTCTAAACTTAATTGAAGTTCTTGAATTGAAGTTTCAATTTGTAAATCGTTCATTATTTTTCTTACTCGGATATCTCTTCCAAGTTTAATGATAGCCATTTCCTCATCTTCTAGATAAACAGCATTCTTGGTAAACTCAATAAACGGAGAAGCATCAGAAGCTATAAAAAATTCTTTATTGTTCTTTCCTATTCCAATTGCTATTGGGCTACCTAATTTTGCTACAACAATTTCATTGGGTTTTTTCTTATCAAAAACGGCAATCGCATAAGCACCTGTTACTTGGGTTAGTGCCATTTGCACAGCCTTTCCTAGTTTACATTTTTCTTGTTTTTTTACTTCTTCAATTAAATTTACAAGAACTTCTGTATCTGTATCGCTTTGGAAAGTGTACCCTCTAGAAATTAATTCTTTTCTTAGGGTATCATAATTTTCAATAATTCCGTTGTGTACAATTGCTAGATCCCCAGATTGAGAAAGGTGTGGGTGAGAATTTAAATCATTAGGAACTCCGTGAGTAGCCCACCTTGTGTGGCCAATTCCTATATTTCCTTCTTTTCTTTTTGGGTCTTTGTTGGTTATTTCTTCTAAAGCAGAAACTTTTCCTTTCGTCTTAGACAAATTAATTTCAGCACCATCGTACATCAAAACCCCTGCACTGTCGTAACCTCTATATTCTAATCTTTTTAATCCATTTATAATTATAGGGTACGCATCTTTGTTTCCAATGTATCCTGAAATTCCACACATTTTTTTATATTTTTAGGGGGGGGTGTATAATAGCTTTTAATGTTTACTCATTTACTGTTTTGATAGAATATGATATTTTTAATTGAGCTCTTCTTGCTTGATTAGTAGTCGTATGATTTAACAGCATGACTGCTTTTGGACTCCAATTATGACTCCTAACTATAGTGTCTGAAATAGTAGTAGGAAGATCCGTTGGATTGAATGCTCTTACACCTAATAATGGTAAATCATTTATAGTACCAGACAACAATTCTGACATGTAATCGGTAATTTTAAACGTATAAGAATCAGGTCTGTTTGATTCGTCTAGTTGTAAAAGGCCTCCTACCTGATTAACTTCTGTTGTATAATCTAGGATTTGACTAGCCTTTTCTTCACCAGAATTACTTACTCCGTCTTTGTATATAAATAGTTGAAAAGGGGCTATTGTATCTAGCAGAACCACATCTTTATCTACAAACAACGTAATAGCCGCGTCATTGATAAGCCAGTTTTCTGTTCTTAAATCTTCTAAACCGTCAGGAATCCCATTCATATCAGTGTCATCTCCCAAAATTTTCAACTGAGCCATAGAGCCTGCTGTTCCTTGTATTGCTATATTGTTAGACCCTGATGATTGACTAGGAGTCATTTTATATTCGCTATTTCTTATTCCTCCAAGTAAAAAAGTGTCTGTCTTTTTGATGGTATCTATAACAACTGTTCCTCCTGACGTTACAACTGTATTGGTATAATAAATATCGATTAATGGCTGAAGTGTTGGACTGTTAAAACTTAATGACATTAGAGAACCGCCGTCTCCTTCTGCTTGTATCTTTAGCCCTCTAAAGTAATTGTTAAATGCATCTTGAGAAGCAAAATTTGAAGTTTCATATTGATCAAAAAGCAGCTCTTTAATTCGATTCTTTTTAAGTGGGATACTTATAAAAGGATTAGAGTTAGTATATATGATGGTGTCTGTATCATAAACAACCCCAGTACTTAATGACCTTGTAACATATTGAGCTGTATCTCTTACGTTGGGTTTGAATTGCGTATCTTCAAAAAAGTTTAACTTTTCAGAAGAGACATCATAGCTATGATCTGAAAAATACTTGTTCTGAGAGGAAGGAGATGAAGGGTTTAAATTACTTAAATACGTTTCTAGTCTATATACGTTTAAGGTAAACGCTGTAAATGGATCCCCTATAATAGAGTCTAAGACAAAGCTGGAAGCTGTTGTACTCAACAAAGATGCGTTGTATGGTATTCTTAACAATACAGTATCAATAGAAGTAACAACTATTGTGTCTGAACCATATTCTTCATCAACTATCGTTAAATCTTGGGGAATACCAAGTTGAGCAATAATAGATGCCTCTATTTTCTTGAACTTGTCATTATTATAGACTCCCAATAGGTACTGCCCTAGGACACCACCAATTACAAAACCATCTGATTGAACGTTTTCGATATTTTTCCCCAAAACTTCTATCTGAAAAATAGTGTCTTTTGTTGTGAATTCTCCATTTCTAATTATTCCGGTGCTTATATCTCTGAAATCTTCTTCGCAAGAAATAACTGACCCTAAAAAAAACGCTGTAACAACAACATATAGTGCTGTTTTGATATATTTTCTTAACATAACCTGTCTCTTATACACATCTCCGAGCCCACGAGACGTAGAGGAATCTCG
>CAJXVL010000199.1 GCA_913061205.1 uncultured Flavobacteriaceae bacterium
AGATTCCTCTACGTCTCGTGGGCTCGGAGATGTGTATAAGAGACAGGTATATATAAATATGGATTAATTAGTGAGAACTATTCACTTGATTCAAATAAACTAATTTATTTGAAAAATGGGAATGAAATACAAGAACTAAGTTATAAGCAATTAGTCTATTTAGGCGATATAGATCGTATTATTAAAGATAACGTTAATGAATATTTAATTTTAGATGCTGAATTGTTTTTAACGGAATTAATTACCAGTATTGTTTTACCAAATGTTACTTTTAACAGTGAGTTAACAGCATCAACTATTAGAAGTAAAATTGAATCTATAAATCCCAATCGTGGTGTCATCGATAAAGGAAGTAGGATAATTGCTAAGGGGGAGGTTGTCGAAGGAAATAAATTTCAAATTTTAAGTTCGTATAAAGCTGTTTTTGAATCTCAAATTTGGAGTAAATCTAATTTTTATTGGCTATTACTTGGATATTCCTTATTAATTTCTTTAGTTTTTCTGATGTTGTTTTTGTTTTTAAAGAACTACCGTTTAGAGATTTATAATAATACTACTAAGGTTACATTTATCTTATTTAATATCATTGTAATGATATTCCTTACCACTTTAGTAGTTAAATATGATGCCAAATTAGTTTATATAACTCCATTATGCATCCTGCCATTAGTTTTAAAAACATTTTTTGATGCTAGATTAGGACTTTTTGTACATGTGCTGACTATTTTATTATTAGGCTTTATTGTCCCCAATAGTTTTGAATTTTTATTTCTGCAAATAATTGCTGGAATGGTTACCATACTTACTGTTTCAGAATTATATAAAAGAGCTAATTTGTTTATTTCAGTAGGTCAAATAACTTTTATATATGTTTTAGGTTATTTTGCTTTTTTTATTATTCAAGAAGGGAATATAGAACTTATACAATGGGATTATTTTGGGTATTTTGTACTTTGTGGCTTACTAACCTTATTTTCTTTCCCATTAATTTATATTTATGAAAAAATGTTTGGTTTGGTCTCAGATGTTTCTCTTCTAGAACTAAGTGATACCAACTCTAAATTGCTTAAAGAATTATCTAACAAAGCTCCAGGAACTTTTCATCATTCTTTGAATGTTGCAAATCTAGCTGAAGCAGCTGCAAATGAAATAGGTGCAAATGCAATGTTAACAAGGGTTGGAGCGCTATATCACGATATTGGTAAGATGGTAAACCCTACTTATTTTACTGAAAATCAAATGTCATCCATAAATTCTCACGATGAATTAGATCCTAAAGAAAGTGCAAAAATCATTATTGATCATGTAATTATTGGAATTGAAATAGCTAAAAAGAATAAGCTTCCAGATCGCATTATTGACTTTATTAGAACTCATCATGGTACAAGACTAGTTTATTATTTTTATTCAAAAGAAAATGAAAAATCAGGTATCGCTTCAAAAGAAGAATTTTCTTATCCAGGCCCAACACCATTTTCAAAGGAAACTGCTATATTAATGATGGCAGATAGTGTAGAAGCTGCCAGTAAAAGTTTAAAGGAACCTACCTCATCTATGTTGGATGAGTTTGTGGAAAAAATAATAGATAGTCAACTAAATCAGGGCCAATTTTTAAATGCAAATATTACATTAAAAGAAATCCAACGTATTAAAAAAGTTTTAAAAAAGAAATTAAATAATATGTATCATTTGCGAATTGAGTATCCTGAATAAAAAGCATAAGTTTTCTAAAAAAAAAATCATACAAGTTGAAAACAACTTAGCTTTAATTTTAAATAAGGTTTTAATAGGAGAGTGGCTTGCTTTCCTAAATCTAAAAATAAAATTACATCAATCTTAAAAAAAAAAGATTCAAAACTAAAGTGATTATTTCTCAGGTAATTTCTAATTCGCATTTTAGCGTCATTATGAATAAGAGAAGTGAACTCTAATTTAGAGCTCAAATCACAGCACAATTTTTATTAACTATACTGTAATTTAGTTATTATTTTTCTTTTTTAAAGCAGGAACTTTATCTTCAATATAATCTAAAGGTTTTGAAACTTGTTTTGGAGCTTTAAAGCGGTATCCTAAGAAAACTTGAAATATTATTTTTGATGGTTGAAGGCTAATTTCTTTTTTATCAAACATTTCACTAAAAGCCTGGTATTTAAATTCACTTCCAAAATAAAGCTTCTTACCATTATAACCTATAGCAGCTCCAGTTTTAAATGAGAAGAAGGTGGTGCTAAAGTTTTCATCAGTGAAAGTATTATTAACAGTATCAAATTCTTTATCATTATAAAAATCAACTCCAAATCCTGGGGCAGTAAACACATTTGCAAACCAATATTTGTCTAATACAAATGTATAATAATAACCCGGTTCTATAATAAGAGCTATTCCTTTATAATCGTTGTATGTTCTTCTGGTTTCAATGGAGTTTGTATCTATTAGTTCCTTATTAGCGTCTTTAAAAGTATAAAAAGTATAATTTATACCAGGCATAAAAGTTCCTGCACTTTTTAATTGAATCTCTGTATTTGATTCAACCGCTCTTATTGAATAATTTTTATTAAACTTATATTGAGAAACTCCATTAAATGTATTAGTAGTTAAATTAGGGAATTGAATGTGAAAATCACCTAGATTTTGATCTGTAACAAAGTTAGTATTATCAATAAAATAACCCCTGCGATAATTATACTCATAAAAATGTGACCAATTATCTAATAACACATCAAAGCCAATTCTAAAGTGATCTGTCTTGCCTTTATTTTCTTGATCACTAGTTGACGATTTTGGTCGAACACGTAATCTCACAGAAAAATATTTATAACTAAATCTAAACCCATAACTTAGGCTTAAATTAGTTTTAACAGTTGCAGATTTTCCATTATAGGGTAATAAATACTTTAATTGATTATTGGAAACAATAATTTTGATGTTTAATTGTTCAGTGTGATCTTCAATATAAGGGTTCAAATTAGAGATACTGTCGGTTTTGATTTGATTCCTTGAATTTGCTTCTGTTGATATATCTTGCCCCAAACAAAGTCTTGCTGTTAGTAAAAAAACAAATAACAATAATAATTTTTGTTGCTTCTTCATAATTAATTATCAGTTTTTTGTTTTCTGGATTTCTTCTTTTTTTCTTTTTCTTTCTGGTTTTGATCTTTTACTTCTTTTATCTCTTCTTTTTTTTCCTCTGAAACACCAATAGGAATGTTTAATTTTACAAATAATGCGTGGTTTTTAATGCTTGAACTATTTTTATAAACATTTGTGAGTCCATAGTGGTATCTTAAACCAATAGACCATCCTAAACCTTTTAGTAATCGATAACCAATGCCTGCAACTGCACCTACTTCCATTCTGTTAACTGCATCCTTATTTTCTTCTTTTATGCGGTAATTAAAGCCATCGTTATCATAGTTATGTTCTAGCCAGGCTTTATACATTAAACCAAATTGTGGGCCTGCTTCAACATACATATGATTTTTAAATCGATACTTAGCCAATGCTGGAACCAAAAAATAACTTATTTTCTGAGAATAATCTCCTTGTTCTGAGTAAACAAAATGAGAATTAATTTCATCTAAATCAGCTTCCGATAAGTTATCCACACCAAGAGAAGACTTAACCAGCACTCCAGTATTAAAATACCATTGGTTTTTCATTTTAATATCAAAGTAAAAACCAAGATTGAAACTTCTTTTCCATTTATTGGCCTCTAGTTCAGATATGGAAGAAAAATTTAATCCTCCATCCAATCCAAATTCCATTTTTCCATTATTTAATTTATCTCCTAGTAATAATGCAATCAAAACTTGAGATTGAAGGTTGTAAATAAAAAATAAAAAGAATATTGATATTATATATTTTTTCATATTTCTTTTACAGTTTATAAGTGATTATAATTTTATTATTATTTCAAATTTAATTAAATAAATATCATTAGAAGTATTTTAAATCAATAATTAATTGTTTTCAAAGGTAAACTCCCAACC
>CAJXVL010000200.1 GCA_913061205.1 uncultured Flavobacteriaceae bacterium
GCGTCAGATGTGTATAAGAGACAGCTTAAATAGATGGAAAGTACCCCTATTAAAATCATAATTAGGTAATTAAAAAATCCAATAATGATGGCTACTTGATGATGCCTTAAACCAAGATTAATTAAAACATGATGAACGTGATTTTGATCTGGATAAAAAGGACTTTTCTTATTTTTTAATCGGATATAAATTACTCGAATCATATCAAATATTGGTATCCATAATATGGCCAAAAGCAAAAATAATCCGTTTTCTGGTAAGAATGAAAAACTAGATAAACTAGAAGGTTCTAATGTTAAAAATTTTATCGAACAAATACCGATGGCAAAACCAACAATTAAGGAGCCGGTATCTCCCATAAATATTTTTCGTTTATTGGATAAATTATACCTCAAATAAGCCAATAGCATCCCTATAAAAGCAATGCAAATTAAAACATAAAACCACAAATTTCCATCGATAAAAAAGATCAAACCAAAACTAATAAAAATAATAATCGCTATAATGGCCGCTAGGCCATCGATGCCGTCGATTAAATTATATGCATTAATAATGGTCAACATACCAATTATAATTAATGAATAGGATAAGGGGGTTGCTAACTGATAAAGACCTAGGAAGCCATGAAAATTAAGCTCATTAAAACTGCCGGAATATAGCAACATACTAATAGCCATTAGCTCCACTATTATTTTAACTCTTGGAGGCACTGAAACTAAATCGTCCTTTAGTGCCACCATAAAAATTAAAGAGGTTGCTGCAATGATATTGATTGCTATTTGATCACTATCAAATCGTTGAATAAAAAATAAAACAAAAATTAAAGTGAAAAAGAAAGCGAATCCTGCCATTGTTGGGGTAGGAGTTTCATGAGAACTTCTATTGTTAGGGATGTCATTTAATCTACGCCTTACAATAACGCTAGTAATATTTGGTACAACCAAATAAACTATTAGAAATGAAATAATAAATACAAGTGCACCTGTAAAGAGATGCTCATCAAATAATTTTTCTAACATTTTAAATCCCTGCTTTTATTTATATCGTTATTTTTATGGCCTGGTATCCCAAAATACAACTACTTTGACGATATGTGATGTTTTTGTCCCTGTTAAAACTAGTTTAAACTATAAACTGCTCCAATACTAGCTTGTAAATGATTTGCATTGCCCGATGCTGAAGCCCATTTTGCGGTTCCGTTTAAATTTATAGCCCAAGACGATGAAAACCAATAGTTCATTCCAATACCGGCATTAAAGGTGAATATGTTTTTTTGATTTACCTGCACTGCAGGAGATTCTTCGGTTCTATAAGTACCAACATGGCTATTACCAGCACCCACAAATACATAAGGTTCAAGGGCGTTTAACTTTAATAGGTCACCAAATGAATATTTAAGGGCTAAATCTGCAGCAATATAATTTGCTTCACTTCCTTTAAGTATGGTCTTGCCAACAATTTTTGTGCCTTCTGAGAAGGTGTTAAAGGATAGGGTCCCTTCCATACTAATTTGATTGTTGATGTAGTATTCAGCACTGAGGTAAAAAGGGTTCTTTGAAAAAGCTCGATTATCACTATCAAATAAATCTTTGGAATTACTCGACATATTAACCGTATTAAAACCGAATCCAAAACTCCAATTATTGTTATAGTTGGCATCGTTTCGATCGTTCCATTTTTTAACCTTTTTTTCTGCTTCTTGTTCTTCTGTCTCCTTTGTTACTGAATCTTGTTCTGATACTTCTTGAGAGAAGCCAAAAAAAGACATAAGTAAAAAAGTTAATAATAGTAAATTTTTCATGGTATTGATTATTAATTGTTAAGCAAAAGTAACAGTTATTAAGCTAAAGTGATACTAATTAACTAAAAATATTGTGTGTATCATCATAAACCTAAATTTTATTCAATAAAGAGGCTTAGACATCGCTGTAAAACTCTTTTTAAATTTAATGGTTTAATAAATGATATGACCTATTAAATTATGTCTTTTGGACAGTGCTGTGTTAAGATCAGAAAAATAGTTATCGTATTAAAAAAAAACACTCCAAAATGTTAAGAGTGTCTTTTTTTATGATTGCTAGATTTTATACAAAACCCCTAATCTGCCTTGAATATGATTGGTATAGGTAGCAGCTATTCCCCATTTTCCAGCAACATTTAAATTAACACCCCAATTCGATGAGAACCAAAAGTTCATCCCCAAACCGGCATTTAATGTAAAAATGTCTTGTTTAACCACGGTTAATGAAGGGTTTTCTTTAGTGGTATAGTCACCAAAATGGCTAATACCAGCACCTACAGTAAGATAAGGGTCAAAAACGTTTGAGTCTAACAATTCACCAAATGAATACTTTAAAGCGACATCGACAGCAGCATAACCAGCATCATTTCCACCTTCATCTTCCCCAAGTATGGTTTGACCATCCATTAAAGTTCCATCCGTAAAGTAGTTAAAAGATACCATGGTTTCAACACTAAATTGTCCATCGATGTAGGCATCGGCACTAAGGTAAAAAGGAGTTTTTGCAATTGCCCAATTTTCACTTTTAAATGCTCCTTCAAATTGATTACCAGAGTTTTCAAGAGCGTTTACACCAAATCCTAAAGTCCAGCGATTTTCATTGGAAGAGTTTTTTCTTTCATTCCATTTTTGTGCATTCATTGTGTTGATACAAAGTATGCTTAATAATAATAGGTAGGTTACTTTTTTCATAATTGATTAGTTTATAATTAATTTCGTTAATATTCATTAAAAGTACTTAAAATATCGATTAAGTAATGTTGTTTATTTGATTAAAATATTCCAATGAAAACTTACAGTTCTTTAATATGGCTTAGCGGTAAGCTGATTTCAGTAAAAGTATTTAAAGCTTCTATTTGTACAATGATTCTGTGTTTTCCATTATGATATAAATAAACCGCAATTAAACCTTTAAAGGGTCCTTGTGTTATTTGCACTGGTTTACCACTTTTTAATTGGCAAGGTGCTATGGTACTAACATTCTCACTGTTATTGGCTATAATTTTTAAGTTGTTAATTTCAACATCTGTTATCTTAGCGGGAATTCCTAAATACTTTAAAATACCAAGGACTCCAGGAACTGCATAAATTGAAACCAAGTCTTTTTTAGGGGCTTTAATAAAAACATAGGATTTTATTAAAGGAGTTGTTATTTTCTTCTTCCGATCGCTCCATTGCCTTTCTTCTGTGATTAAAGGAAGAAAACTTGTATGTCCTGCTTGCTGCAGTCGCTCAAAAACTTTTTGCTCGGACCTGGATTTTGTGTACAAAGCAAACCAATGAGTTGGTTTTTGAATTGTTTTTATAGCAGTCATTTAATAATTAGCGAGCGTTTTTTTTGAATTAAATTGGTTCAAAATATTAAAATAAATGATAAAATTTCACAGCTTCGCTTCTTTCAGTCCCATTTTTGATGAGGAAATCATTGAATTTATGAGTACAGCTCTCAAAACTGTTTTTAAAAATACCGCTGCAAAATTAAATCTTTTTTTTTACGCAGAACTGATGGATGTCATACTAATGACACTATTATTTTAGGCGATAAAAAAAATATTTTAATAGTATTAATTTTAAAAATGAACTAATTGCAAATATAATAAATAGAACCAATGAAAGTCATATACTACATAACAATTTAAAAATAAAATACCCTTCTTTTCTAAACATTTTTAGTAATTTAAAAATTAAATAATTTACTTTTTTTAAATTTACACAAATTTAATATCAATTTCATAAAATAAGTAGGTGTATTGTATAACACTTATTTTTTTTATGGCTTCTGGGGGTTTTTTTAAAATTTTCAGGAGTGTTTTTAAAAAGCACCTTGTTTTTAGTTTTAGTTATTGTTTTATGCTGCTAAATTAATTCTCATTGTTTGAGTAGAACACGACATCAAATGTCATAAATCTGTCTCTTATACACATCTCCGAGCCCACGAGACGTAG
>CAJXVL010000201.1 GCA_913061205.1 uncultured Flavobacteriaceae bacterium
CGTCGGCAGCGTCAGATGTGTATAAGAGACAGACATTAGAAAACACGGAATATTCTTAATTATTATCATAGCACTAGCGCTTTTTTCTTTTGTCTTAAGTGGTGTAATTGGAAATGGTAATACAGCTACAAAAGGTGAGAGTATTGTGGCAACAATTAATGGAGTAGATTTACCTCGAGAAGATTTCATGAAAAAGGTAGAAACAGTCCAACGTTCTTTGGGGCCAAATGCTCCGACAAACCAAGCAATGAATATTGTATGGGATAGAGAGTTAAAACGAGTTATCTTAGAAGAACAATATGAATCTTTAGGTCTTACCGCAGAAATAGCTCAGATTAGTAATTCATTAAAAACGGCATTATCCGCTAACCCAGCTTTTCAAAATGAATTAGGAGCATTTAGTGATTTAAAAATGCAAGAATACATTGCTAGTATAAAAGCTGCTGCAGAAACAGGAAACACTCAAGCTTATTCAGCTTGGTTAGATTTTGAAAACAACACCGTCAATAATATATTAGAAAATAATTACTTTAATCTAGTTAAAGGTGGTTTAATAACTACACTTGCTGATGCTAAGCAAGATTATCATTTTCAAAATGACAATATTAACATTGAGTTTTTGGAAATACCTTATGCTCAAATATCAGATTCAGATGTTGTTGTTACCGATAAAGAAATTGAAAAATACATTAAAGCGAATTCAAAAGATTATGAAGTAGCTCCACAAGTTGATATACAATATGTGTCATTCTCAGAAAACCCATCAGAAGAGGATAACGAGATTGCTAAATTAGAAATCTCAAAGTTAATTACTGATTTCGCTACTGCCGATGATATTTCAGAATTTGTAAATGTTAATTCTGATGTTACTTATTCAGATAGATGGTATTTAAAAAATGATCTTCCTGATGAAATAGCTGATGATATTATGGCTCAAAATTTAAATGTAATTTATGGCCCTTTTAAAGATAATGAAACTTACAACATAGCTAGAATTTTTGAGACTAAAAAAATGGCTGATTCTGCTAAAGCAAAACATATATTAATAAGATTCGCTGGTTTATCTTCGGCACCTCAGGATGTTGTTAGAACAAAAGAAAGTGCAAAAAAATTAGCCGACAGTCTTTTAAAAGTCATCAAAAGGAACACTAAAAAATATGATGCTTTAGCTGCACAGTATTCTGAAGATCTTTCAAATAAAGATATAGGTGGAGACTTAGGGTATTTTTCGCCAGGAAGAATGGTAAAACCATTTAATGATTATATTTTTGATAATAAAACAGGGGATATAGGAGTAGTAGAAACAGATTATGGATTTCATGTGATAGAAATTGAGGATCAAAAAAACATTCAAAAAGCCGTTAAAGTTGCTTTAATCGTTAAGAAGATTGAAGCTTCAGAAAAAACAATTAATGATGTATTTTCCAAAGCAACAAAATTTGAAATTGCAGCAAAGGATGTTGATTTTAGTGAATTAGCAAACGAACAAGGATTGTCAGCAAGTCCTGTAAATAAAATTGGTGAATTGGATGCTAATATCCCAGGTGTCGGAGAAAATAGAAGTATTGTTACTTGGGCATTTAATGAGGAAACTAACGTAGGTGATATTAAGCGGGTAAATACAACTAATGGATATGTTATTGTGCAACTTACAAGAAGAAACCCTAAAGGATTAAAGAGTATAGCTGAGTCTTCTGCAACTGTTACACCAATTTTACGTAATCAGAAAAAAGCAAAACTTATAAGAGCTTCTGTCTCAAGTGCTGATATCAAAGAAGTTGCAAGTAGTCAAAATCTTTCAACAAAAACAGCTAATGCCATAACAATGGCAAATCCAACAATAGCAGGTGCAGGGACTGAACCAAAAGTAATTGGAACTGCATTTGGATTGAATATAGGTGATACTTCAAGTTTGATAGATGGTGTTAAAGGAGTATTTATGGTTAAAGTTACCGCAGTAAATAATGCGCCAGACTTACAAGATTATTCAGCATTTGCAAATCAATTAAATGCAGGTTCTGCTGTTTCGATTGATACTGATGCGTTTAATGCATTGAAAAATAATGCAGATATCGAAGACAATAGAGCAGCATTCTATTAATGATAGATTTAAAAATTATAAAAAAAACCGTTTTAATATATTAAAACGGTTTTTTTTATAATATCATTTCTTTAAAAGAAAGAATTGTTTTAAATCCTTTTTCCTTAAAATAGTTCCAATTTTTTTTATTTCCAGTAACTAAAATAAAATCACCACCCCAAGCTCCTAAACTTTTTATACTACCCTTATAATTATTAAATAATAATTCTTTTACGGTCTTTTGTTGAGTTATTTTTGAAATTAGTTCTTCGTGTTCATTAATTGCTGTTTCAAAATCTGGTAGTGATTGACAATTACAAATAGTTGTTGTCAGCTCGTTAATTCTTTCAATAGCTGCTTGATTTTGGTTTTTAATTTTTTGATAATTAAAAATTCCATCCCTACTATTTTGTTTTTTATTTAAGTGTACAAAAAAGAGTTGATCGGTAAAATCCCAATTAATTGATGGTTCTATTACATGGTATTGATTTAGAGTTTTAGAATATAAAATAGGAGTATTTCTTTGAGCGGCAGCAACATCATAGCCGCTTCCCCCAAAAGTTACATCCAATAGCTTAAAAGGATCAACATTTGCCCATTTTGAAATATTGCTAATTAAAGTTGAGGAGCTGCCTAAGCCCCAATTTCTCTCAAAATCTAGTTTAGTAATAATGCGATATCCATTTGTTTCATTTAGAAATTTAGGATTTAATTTTTTAACTTCTCTTAATATAGAAATTAACATATCTTTTTCATCATCAATCTTTTTTTGAGGTATTTTAATATCATGTATTGAAAATTCGCAGTGCAACCAAATTTCATCATTACAATTAAAGCTTTCCCATATTATTTTTGGTTCCTTAATTTTTTTTACCGACATAGACTGTCCGAATTTAGTTGGAAAAGCCAATGCATTTGCCCCATCAAGGACTACATATTCACCTGTAAATAATAATTTCCCGTTACTGTAATATTTTTGATCCAAAATTATTTTCTTAGTTGTTTAATAAAATTTGCTACAGAACTATGAGTAATCGTGTGGTCTTTAAAATAAGCAAGCGCTTTTTCGGTCTCTGATTGTGTTACTGCTAAATTATTTAAAATATTAGCCAAATGCATTTTCATATGCCCTTTTTGAATTCCTGTTGTTACTAAGGAACGCAATGCTGCAAAATTTTGTGCTAAACCAGCTACTGCTATAATTTGCATTAATTTTTTTGCAGATGGCTTTTGTAATAAAGAAAGACCAAAGTTTACTAATGGGTGTAAGCCTGTTAAACCTCCAATAGTACCTATAGCTAAAGGAATTTCTATAGAAAATATAAAAATACCATTCTCTATTTTAGCATTCGTTAAACTGGTGTAATTTCCATCTTTTGACGCATATGCATGAATGCCTGCCTCAACAGACCTAAAATCATTTCCAGTGGCTAATATTACGGCATCGATTCCATTCATAATTCCTTTATTATGAGTAACTGCTCTTCTTTTGTCTACTTTTGCTATTTCAACTGCTCTAATGAATTTTAACACAAATGTCTCACCATCCATGCCATTTGCAGACATTTCTTCAACTGGGCAACTTACTTGAGCTTTAACCAAACATTCAGGGACGTAATTAGAAAGTATGCTCATTACTATTTCTGGGAATGTTTTTTTTGAAATAAAATCAGTATACAATTTTGATGTGCTTTCAAAAGTTTTAGCGATTTCCTCCAAACAAGTGTTAATAAAATTAGCGCCCATTGCATCACTGGTTTCAAAGGTGCAATGAAGCTGATAATAACCTTCAAGAGAATCAGTAGCGTTTATAAGAATAA
>CAJXVL010000202.1 GCA_913061205.1 uncultured Flavobacteriaceae bacterium
CCCTCCACTTGATTATAACCTCTTTTTTTTAATTTTTGTTTATGTAAAGGGACAGGAATTACCATTTCAATATTTTGATAATCTGTATGAATTGCCAATTCTGCTCCAAGCCATTTTCCAAAAAAGGAACTTATATGTTGCTGGCCCTTATATTTTAAATTGTGAAGTAGTTCTTGGGTAATTCCTCTTTTTTGAAATTTAATAATAGCTGTTGCATTTTCCACTAAAAATTTTCCATAGAAAAGTTGTTTCATACTCCCATCTCTTGTGTTGTGATGACTAATAATTGGTAAACTATGTCTGCATTGTGTACAAATAACCTCTTCCCTTTTTAATAAAATAGTCTTACATCCACTGCAAACTTCTGGAAATAAAAGATTTAACATAAAATATATTATTTTTTATTTTTTAACGTTATATAATTTAACACTTAAAATAATAACCATGGATACAGAAGAAAGTAATAATAAGTTTAAAATAATTGTAGGGATTTTAACACTATTATTAATAGTGTTGGCTGTTTATACAGTAACGTTATATAATGAAAATAAAGATACAGTAACTATTTTACAAGACCAAAAATCTAATATTGAATCAGAACTACAAGAATTAATTGCAAATTATGATGAAGTAATTCAGGACAATGAAATTAAAGATAAAGACCTTCTAGAGGCAAGAGAGCGAATAGAAGTATTGCTTAATTCTGTGAAAGATTCAAAAGCAAACATTGCTTTGATACGTCGTTACAAATCTGAAATTGGAAAATTAAAAGACGAAAGAACATTTTTGTTTAAAAAGGCAGACAGTCTAATTGCCGTTAATAAACTGATTGTTGCTGAAAGAGATAATGCGTTTTTAGAATTAGATGAAACTGTTAAAGTGATAGATTCGGTTACGGAAGAAAATCAAGCAATGGCAGATAAAATTAAATTGGGTGCTGTAGTTCATGCAATAGACTTAAATGGAGCTGGAGTTATTATTAGAAAGAGCGGTAAAATTGTAGACACTCAACGCTCTAAAAGAGCAGATAAAATTAGAGCTTGTTTTGCACTTAGTCCAAATGCTATTGCAGAAAAAGGAGATCGCATGCTTTATATTCAAGTAATCAATCCTAAAAATAATTTATTAGGAGAAAAAGAGCTTTTAGACTTTGAGAACGGAACTTTAAATTACAGTACTTCAATAAAAGTATTTTACGAAAATGAAGAGCTAGATGTATGTTCTATGGTAGCTGCAAATGAAGATGACCTTATAGAAGGTGACTATACAATTAATGTTTTTGATGGAGCAAAATTAATTGCAACTTCAAAAATGACATTGAAATAAAAATTTAATAGTAAATAATTGAAACCGTTACGAACTAATCGTAACGGTTTTTTTATTTTTGTATCATGGCAAATGAAGATTTATTTAAAAAAGTAATATCACATGCAAAAGAATATGGTTACATATTTCAATCAAGTGAAATTTATGACGGACTTAGTGCTGTTTACGACTACGCTCAAAATGGAGTAGAATTAAAAAAGAACATTCGTGAATATTGGTGGCGAAGTATGGTGTTTATGCATCAAAATATTGTTGGGATTGATACCGCAATATTAATGCATCCAACTACTTGGAAAGCTTCTGGACACGTAGATGCCTTTAACGATCCCTTAATTGACAACAAAGATTCTAAAAAAAGATATCGAGCAGATGTTTTAATAGAAGATTATTGTGAAAAATTAAATATTAAAGCTCAAAAAGAAATCACAAAAGCAAAAAAACGGTTTGGTGACAGTTTTAATGAAGAGGAATTTATAGCTACAAATCCAAGAGTTGTAAAGTATAAATTACAACAAAAAGAGATACTAGAACGCATGGCGAGATCTTTAGAAAATGAAGATTTGTCTGATGTTAAGCTGTTGATTGAAGAATTAGGAATTGCAGACCCATTGTCAGGCTCTAAAAATTGGACCGATGTAAAGCAATTTAACCTTATGTTTGGAACTAAACTAGGAGCTTCCGCGGAAAGTGCGATGGATTTATACCTACGTCCAGAAACAGCTCAAGGAATATTTGTAAACTTCTTAAATGTTCAAAAATCGGGGAGGATGAAAATTCCTTTTGGAATTGCCCAAACAGGTAAGGCATTTAGAAATGAAATAGTTGCTAGACAATTCATATTTAGGATGCGAGAGTTCGAGCAAATGGAGATGCAGTTCTTTGTGAAGCCAGGAGAAGAAATGAAATGGTATGAGTATTGGAAAGAAACAAGACTTAATTGGCATTTGTCCCTTGGTTTAGGTAAAGAAAACTATCGTTTTCATAACCACGAAAAGATGGCGCATTACGCGAATGCTGCAACCGATATAGAATTTAATTTCCCATTTGGCTTTAAAGAATTAGAAGGAATTCATTCTCGTACCGATTTCGATTTAAAGGCTCATGAAGCGCATTCGGGTAAAAAACTTCAATTTTTTGATCATGAAACAAACAAAAATTATACTCCTTATGTAGTGGAAACTTCTATAGGTTTGGACAGAATGTTTTTAGCTATTTTCAGTAATTCTCTTAAAACGGAGGTATTAGAAGATGGAAGCTCTAGAGTGGTCTTAAAATTACCAGAGATTTTAGCACCCATAAAAGCTGCTGTTTTTCCATTGGTTAAAAAAGATGGATTACCAGAAATCGCTCAAAATATAGTAAGTGATTTAAAATGGGACTACAATGTTGTGTACGACGAAAAAGATGCGGTAGGAAAACGTTATCGGCGTCAAGATGCTGCAGGAACTCCATTTTGTATTACTGTAGACCATCAAACAAAAGAAGATGATACAGTGACTATTCGCCATCGAGATACCATGAAGCAAGAGCGTATTTCGATTTCTGAAATATCTTATAAAATTAAAAAATCAATTTCTTATAAAGATTGGTTAAGCTAATTTTATTAAGTAAATAGTACAAAAAACCTGTCAATTATTAATTGACAGGTTTTTTATTTTATTAATATGTTTACTTGTTTTTAACTATTTCAATAATACTAATTGGGTTTGCCTTTTCACAACGATTCATCATCATTAAACCAGCAAATTTAAACCAAATATTTTCACCTTCATTTATTTCTATATTCTCTAAATTAATTGGATCTAAAAAATAAGGAGCATCTTTTCCTTGAACCTTTATGGTAATAGGACAGTCTCCCTCTATTTTAGAAGTGACAACAGTTCCTTTTGTAAATCCTGCCTCCATCATTTTTTCTTTAACTATTTGTGCTTTATCTTCAGAACTAGCTGTAACAGAATTATTTGTGCTGCTGCAAGAGAATAATAATATTGAGAATAATAGTATTAAAATATTTACTGCTTTCATAACTGATGATCATATTATCTTTAAAATTACAACTATTATGCCATTTTAAGGCAATAACTTAGAGTTTCATTATGCAACTAATTGACAACAAGCATTTTATATTAATTAAGAAGGGTAATATTAACTTTAGTTGTTTTATATTTACAGAAATATAAATCCCTTACACAATGTTCTTCAAAAATATTTTTTTATTACTTTTTTTAGTGGTACTTACTTCTAATGTAATTGCTCAAAAAACAACACCTAATGTAGCTATGCAAGCTAATACTTCAGTTGAGGTGACTCCTGAGTATATTCCTTCAATAGCTTCTAGATTAGCAGATTTCCCACCCTTTGTTGACGTTGTCAAAGAGGCAGCTGATAAAAGATCTTTGGGGAATACCGTTATTATTGGAAAAGATCGTCAAACTAAAGATGATTACTTTTTAAGAAATAGGCATGAATCATCACAAAGTATACAAGTAGCTTCACCGACTATAGTATTTGATGCTTATCAATCTGGTTCTACACCCTCAGACCCATCTATGGCAATTGGTCCAAATCATGT
>CAJXVL010000203.1 GCA_913061205.1 uncultured Flavobacteriaceae bacterium
AAGGAGTCGTCGGCAGCGTCAGATGTGTATAAGAGACAGCATTAGGAGCTTTTCAACTTGAACGAGAAGGTTTTAATTTAAATATATTATACACAGATCCTTCTCCTCAAAACTTTATAAGTGCTGCTGAAGGAAGTGTCCAATTTCCTCCATTAGCTTTGCCTGAAGATGTTGAAAACACAACATTACTGAGAGTATTTAATTTGGATCAATTAAATTACAATGGAGATCCGCAACAAGGTGGTGACGGTTTCTTTGATTTTGTTCCGGGCATAACTTTAGATACACAAAATGGACAGGTCATTTTTACTAATGTTGAACCATTTGGTAGTCATTTATTCGAAAAATTAGAAGACCCTACTAATTCATCTGAAGATTACGAAAATCCAATAACATATAATGCCAATCAAAATAAATATGTTTTCAATGCTCTTTATTCAACAACAAAGACTCAGGCAGAACAAGAAGAAAGTGATAAAAATAAATTTCAATTAAAAGGAACTTATAAATCTACAGGTGCGGATGGAATACCTATAGGAGCATTTAATATTCCTCAAGGATCAGTAACTGTTTCAGCTGGAGGTAGAGTATTAGTTGAAGGAGTTGATTACACAGTTAATTATCAATTAGGGAGAGTACAAATATTAGATGCATCTTTATTGAACTCAAATACGCCTATATCTATTTCTACAGAAAACAATACTTTGTTTGGACAGCAAACAAAAAGATTTACAGGTATAAATGTTGAACATTTATTTAATGAAAAATTTCAAATGGGTGCGACCTTTTTAAATGTAAATGAAAGGCCATTAACTCAAAAATCATCGTATAGCTCAGAGCCAATAAACAATTCTATATTTGGTGTAAATGCAAATTTTTCAACGGAAGTACCTTTCTTAACACGATTAGTTAACAAACTACCAAATATTGATACAGATGTTGAATCAGTATTCTCATTGCGTGGTGAATTTGCATATTTACTGCCAGGAGCACCTAAAATTTCTGACTTCAATGGAAAGGTAACAGCCTATATTGATGATTTTGAAGCTGCACAAACAAGCTACGACATTAGTTCACCATTAACCTGGGGTTTATCAAGTGTTCCCATAGGTTTTGGTGGCGAACAAGGAAATGGAAATTTAGCAACTAATAATAAGCGGGCAAAACTATCTTGGTATACCGTAGATCCAATTTTTTATAGCTCACAAAGGCCAGATGGAATAACAGTAGATGATATCTCCTCTCCTTTTACAAGAAGAATATTTAGAGATGAAATATTTCCAAATCAAGACATTGTTCAAGGACAGACACAAGCTCTTTTTTCACTAGACTTATCTTTCTCCCCAACAGAGCGAGGACAGTATAATTATAATCCAGCAATAAATGGAACTGATGAACTTCCAAATCCAGCATCTAATTTTGGAGGTATTATTAGACCATTAACTACTACAGATTTTGAACGTTCAAATGTAGAATATATTCAGTTTTGGTTAATGGATCCTTTTATATACGATGAAACTGCAGGAAGTGACGGAGGAACTATAACCTTTAATCTTGGGAATATTTCAGAGGATGTTTTAAAAGATGGAAGAAAACAGTATGAAAATGGATTGCCTAAAGATGCATCCACAGCTAATACCATTCCAACTGCATATGGTAAAGTTCCAACAAATCAATCTTTGTTATATGTATATGATACACAGGGAGAAGAACGTACAAATCAAGATATAGGTTATGATGGTCTTAGTGATGCTGAAGAGGCTGCATTATTTCCTAATTTTGCAGGATTAGCCGATCCTGCGGGTGATAATTATGAATATTTCTTACAAGCTCAAGGAAATGTTATAGAACGGTATAAAAAATATAATGGAACTCAAGGGAATTCTCCGGAAGTAATCACAAATAGTGATAGAGGTTCAACTTCACTTCCAGATGTTGAGGATATAAATCGTGACAATAGCATGAACACGATTGATAGCTATTTTGAATATAACATTGATGTTTTTCCTGGAATGGATGCCAACAATAGTGATTATATAACAGATACTAAAGAAATAAATGTTACGCTGCAAAATAACGAAGTCATTCCTGTAAGATGGGTTCAATTTAAAGTGCCTATTAGTGAGCCAGATGATGCTGTAAACGGGGTTTCTGATTTTAGATCTATTCGTTTTATGAGAATGTTTCTTTCAGACTTTGAGCAAGATATGATATTGCGATTTGGTACATTAGATCTAATTCGAGGTGACTATAGAAGATATCAACTTGCATTAGATGGAGATGCACAAGATCCATTAAACAGTAATACATTATTTGAAAATTATACGGTTAGTATTGAAGAAAATGAAAATAGATTGCCAATACCTTATGTTTTACCACCAGGTGTTTTTAGAGAACAATTAAATAATAATAACAACATCATTCGTGAAAACGAACAATCTATATCATTAAACGTCTGTGGATTAGATCCAGAAGATGGTAGAGCTGTCTATAAAAACTTTAATGTTGACATGCGACAGTATAAGAATTTAGAGATGTTTATTCATACCGAATCTATTGAAAATGAAGGAATGCTATCCGATGGAGATATGGTTGCTTTTGTAAGATTAGGAAATGATTTGTCTCAGAATTATTATGAGATTCAAATTCCGTTAAATCCTACTTCCTTTGGAAGTATTTCGCCTGAAGATATTTGGCCTATAGAAAACAGACTTCTTTTGCCATTTGAATTGTTGCAACAAGTGAAGACAATTACTTTAGGAGACCCAAATAACATTCCTAATGAAATTTCATATTATTTGCAGTCAGAATTAGATCCAGATTTTTCTGGACCAGAAAATGAACTTCGAATTGGTATTAAAGGTAATCCTAGTTTTGGTAATGTTCGAACAATCATGATAGGTGTTAGGAACTCCACAACTAATGAAATATGTGGAGAAACGTGGTTTGACGAGCTTCGAATGACAGAGTTAGATAACGATGGCGGATGGGCAGCTGTCGCTAGTATGGATGTGAATTTAGCAGATTTTGCAACAGTAAGTGCCTCAGGAAGTAGAAGTACTGTTGGGTTTGGGTCAATTGAACAAGGTCCAAACCAAAGAAGCTTAGAAGATGTTAAAGAATATGGAGTGGTTACTAATTTTAATTTAGGTCAATTATTACCACTAAACTGGGGAATTCAATTGCCATTTAATTATGGACGTTCAGAAGAATTAATCACACCAAAATATGATGCGGAATACCAAGATATTCAGCTTCAAACGAGAATAAATGATGAACAAGTTCCTGCCGAACGATCCGAAATTCAAGAACAATCTGAGGATTATACAAAAAGACAAAGTGTTAATTTCATAGGAGTTCGAAAAAATAGGGTTGGGAATGAGAAGCCTAAGGTATATGATGTTGAAAATTTCACTTTTTCGTATTCCTATAATCAAGTAGAACATAGAAATTTTGAAATAGAACAATCTTTAGATCAGAATGTGCGATTGGGAGGAACCTATAATTATAATTTCGAACCAAAAGTAGTAGAGCCTTTTAAAAAGAATGACTCTATTTTTAGAAGTAAATATTGGCAGTTATTAAAAGATTTTAATTTTAATTATTTGCCTTCAAATATTACTGTAGGGTCCAATTATGTTCGACAATATAATGAACAAAAATTTCGAGAGCTTAATTTGCCAGAGGGCAGTATTGGAATACCTACTTTATATCAGCGTAATTTCTTATTCGATTGGCAGTACACGATTAATTACAATCTAACAAAATCCTTAAGATTTAATTTTACATCTACAAACAATCGTACTGTTAAAAATTATATTGACATATTTGG
>CAJXVL010000204.1 GCA_913061205.1 uncultured Flavobacteriaceae bacterium
GATCTACACGTAAGGAGTCGTCGGCAGCGTCAGATGTGTATAAGAGACAGGAAGATAAAATTAAAACTCCTTTTGAAACCCTTACTTTTTCGACTGAAGATAAAGCACTCCAAAAAGATTTCGATAAAAATTTAAATACTATTGAAGAATACATCAATATCAAATTATTTTGTTTGTATGGGTTAAATGGCTCTTTTACGATAAAAAAACTTTTAAAATTAAGAGCTGAAGCTGTTTTGTTAAAATCGGATCATCCAAAAAAGCATAAAGAATTTAAGGCAGAAACAGAACATCCTAAATTATTTGAAACGCTTCGAAACCTAAGAGCTATTATTTCAAATTCGGATAATATTCCTCATTTTCAGGTTTTCACTCAACATACTTTATATGAAATATGTGAACTTTTGCCATTAAATAAAAAGCAATTAAAAACCATTCATGGAATGGGGAAAATTAGAATTGAAAAATATGGAGATGAGATTCTAGAAATTATCAATGAATATGCAGATGAAAATAATGTAATTGTTCAAGAAATAATAGTGGAAGAAAAATCTAAAAAAGAGAATACAAAACTTACTTCATTAAAAATGTTTAAAAAAGGATTGTCTTTAGCTGAGATAGCAACTCAACGTGAATTGGTAATAGGTACAATTGAGTCTCATTTATCATCTTACATTACAACTGGAGAAATAGATAGGTATGATTTAATAAGTGAAGAGCGTTTTTTAGAACTAAAAAAACAGATTAAAAACTTAAAGTTTGAAAACCTAACAGATTTAAAAAATAAACTAAAGAATACTTATTCTTATTTTGAATTGAGAATAGTTACAAATGAATTAAATAAGTAATCCATTAAATTTACCTGACACTCATAATATTGGTACATTTATTGTTGATATACGGTTGTTAAAACACTTAAAAATTTGAACGAATTTAATTATATTTGATTTATGGGAATTCTGAAACCTCGTAAAAATAAAAAATTCGGATATGCACCCCGTCATTATAACAATGATGGAGCGGGTAGTCCTTTTCAAATGGAACACAGGTTTGATAAGTATCGAACAACAATAGATAATGGAAATAATTTAAAAGCAAAGTTTAAAATGGCATTGGAGGATTTTAAAAGTAATTCCGATAAAAAAACCAATACAAGAGTGCTGCTAATTATTTCAATTTTAATTTTAATTTTTCTATTTATCATTGACTTTGATTTATCTATATTTTTCAATTAAAAAATGGTAGACATTATACAGCTATTACCGGATCATGTTGCCAACCAAATTGCAGCTGGAGAAGTAGTTCAGAGACCTGCCTCACTTGTAAAGGAATTACTTGAAAATGCAATTGATGCAAAGGCAACATCAGTAAATTTAGTGATTAAAGATGCCGGGAAAACATTAGTTCAAGTAATTGATAATGGAATAGGAATGAGTGTTACAGATGCTCGATTTTGTTTTGAAAGGCATGCAACTTCTAAGATAAAAGCTGCCGAAGATTTATTTAATATCAATACAAAAGGATTTAGGGGAGAAGCTTTAGCATCTATTGCTGCAATTGCTCACGTAGAATTAAAGACCAAAAGAGAGCTTGATGAAATAGGTACTCATATTGTAATTGAAGGGAGTAAAGTAGACGCTCAAGATGCAGTTGTTGTACCAGTAGGCACCTCTATTTCTGTTAAAAACTTATTTTATAATATTCCAGCCAGACGAAATTTTTTAAAAACAAATACCGTAGAAACTAGACATGTAATTGATGAATTTCATAGAGTTGCCTTGGCCCATCCACAAGTAGCATTTTCATTCATTAATAATGGAAGTACCGTTTTTAATTTACCAGCTTCCAATATGCGACAACGCATTGTCAATATCTTTGGTGCAAAAACGAACGAAAAACTAGTTCCAGTTTCTGAAGAAACTGAAATTGTTAGTGTTGAAGGCTTTGTGGTTAAACCTGAATTCTCGAAAAAAGGAAGGGGAGAACAATTTTTCTTTGTCAATAACCGATTTATAAAAAGTCCTTATTTACACCATGCAATAAATTCAGCTTTTGAAGGATTGATAAAAGAAGGTGGACAACCTGGATATTTTTTATTTTTACAAGTAGATACTACTTCCATTGATATTAATATTCATCCTACCAAAACAGAAATTAAATTTGATGATGAGCATGCTATTTATGCAATGTTAAGAGCATCGGTTAAGCATAGTTTAGGTCAGTTTAGTATTGTACCTGTTTTGGATTTCAATAAGGATCCAGAAATGGATACCCCTTATGATTTTAACACTAAAAATCCTGTAGCTCCAACTATTGAAGTTGATAGAAATTTTAATCCATTTGAAAAAGAACAAAGGCGAAGAAATGATTACGCAACTTTTAAAGAGAATAGTAATTCGCAATTAAACTCATGGGAAGCCATGTATGTTGGTTTAAAAAGTAATGAAAATTCATTAAATTTAGAGTCTATAGAATTTGAAAGTGAAGAAGTAACCGGAAGTTTTTTTGAAAGTGAAGAAAAAACTCCGAGTGAGATTACGTTTCAGCTTCAAAATAAATACATCATGAGCCCTATTAAAAGTGGAATTATGGTGATTCATCAAAATCTTGCTCATCAAAGAGTTTTGTACGAATCTATTTTAAAAAATATCACCGTAAAAGAAGCGATTAGTCAACAATTACTTTTTCCTTTGCGTTTAAATTTCACAAGTCAAGATATTGAGGTTTTAAAAAATATTCAAGAACAGTTAGAGCATACGGGATTCGGATTTTCTGCTTTTGAAAAAGAAACTATTGAAATTAATGGAATACCAGTTTCTGTTAAGGAAAGTGAAATTAAGAATATTTTGGAATGCTTAGTAAATGATATTCGAACTGACATACCAGATGTAGGTTTTAGTCAAAACGATTTATTGGCAAAATCATTGGCAAAATCATTGGCGGTAAAAACTGGAAAACCAATGAAAGTAGAAGAACAAGAACATTTAGTCCATCAACTTTTTGCTTGTAAGGAACCTACAAAATCACCAAATAATAAACCAGTATTGATGATTTTAGATGCGTCGGATATTGATAAAAAATTTAATTAAATGGGAAGAATTTCTGAAACTATAAAAGCACTTATAATTGTTAATGTAATTTTCTTTATTGGCTCTAGCTTTTTAGGTGATGTTGCTTATAAATTATTTGCATTATTTTATTTTGAAAATCCTAATTTTCAATATTGGCAACCGCTAACGCACATGTTTATGCATGGAGGGCTGATGCATATATTATTTAATATGTATGCATTATGGGCATTTGGTTCTCCATTGGAACAGATTTGGGGGCGTAAAAAGTTTTTATTCTTCTATTTTTCTGCAGGTTTAGGTGCTGCTTTAATTCATACATTGGTAAATTATTACCAGGTTCAAGAAGGTATGAATGCATTGCTAAATATAGGCATCAGTCAAACAGAAATTATGAATATGTTGAACACAGGTCAATATAATTCGGGAATTTTAGAATCTGTGTCAGTAGACCGTATTGAGGCATTATACGCTAGTTTTAACACCCCAGCAGTAGGTGCATCTGGTGCTATATACGGCGTTTTAGTAGCATTTGGTTTAATGTATCCAAATGCAGAATTAATGTTGATATTTTTACCAATTCCAATAAAAGCTAAGTATTTTATACCTTTAATCATAATTGGAGATTTATTTTTTGGAATTACAGGAGCTTCTACAGGAGTTGCACACTTTGCTCATATTGGAGGAGCCTTATTTGGTTTTATTATGGCATATTATTGGAAAAAAAATAGTTTTGACTCAC
>CAJXVL010000205.1 GCA_913061205.1 uncultured Flavobacteriaceae bacterium
CTACACGTAAGGAGTCGTCGGCAGCGTCAGATGTGTATAAGAGACAGGAATAAATACTCCTCAAAAAGGAATATTTAATTTATTAGACGAATAATACAAAAGAAACAAAATACTTTTATAAATTGAAAAAAATAAAAACTAACTAATGGTTCAGTTTATTGTCATTTTTTTTAAGTTATTAAAAGACGTTTCTATTCATTTTTTTAAAAGTAATACTTTTCAAAAAGGAGCAGCATTAGCCTATTTCGCAGTATTCTCTTTTATTCCCATGATTGTAATAATTATTTCATTACTGGGAATTTTTTTTGGCGAAGATGCTATTTCTGGAGAGGTTTATTCAAGATTAAAAGGTTTTTTAGGAAGTAAAGCTTCTTTGCAGGTTCAAGATTTAATTAAAGTTCAACATATTAATCGCGATAGTATTTTAACCACCATAGTGGGGTTTGTGGTTTTATTCTTTACTGCCTCTCGAATGTTTAATCAAATACATAATTCATTAAATAGCATTTGGGATATAAAATCAAAACCTAAAAACGGGATTATTTATTTCTTAGTTAAAAACGTTTCCTCGATATTTCTTATTATAGTTTTGTTTTTTTTAATTTTTATAAGCACTTCAGCTACTAGCTTTATTCATAAGTATACTGAAGGTTTTTATTACATAAAAAAATTCTCCTTTATTTATGAGCATCTGATTACTTATGTATCCATAAGTCTCATGTATGCTATTATGTATACTTTTTTTGCTGATGCAAAAGTTTATTGGAAAGCTGCATTATTAGGTGGGTTGTTTACTTCAGTTTTATTTTTAATTGGGAAAGCTGGAATTGTAATTTACATAAGCAATACTAACTTTAATTCTGCTTTTGGTCCCGCCAGTGTATTAGCTTTGTTTATGATTTGGGTGTTTTATATTTCGCAAAGCATTTTTTTAGGAGCCTCCTTTGTAAAAGTATATAGTGACTATTTAGGTGTTAAAATCACACCGAATTCAGATGCTGTAGAAGTTAAAGAAATAGAGGTAAATAGCTAGCTATAATCATCTAAAATAGATAAAAGCCTCAAGATCTCAAACTGTTTAGAGTTTTTATTGATTTCAGTTAATGCCCAATTAGCTGTAACGTTTTTTTGAATTCTAGATAAAAAACTTAACAGAAAGTCCAAGTTAATTTTTTCATGGTATGAAATTTTAGAGGATCATTTTTTAAAATATAATAATTAGATCATATTTCTTACCTTTGAATTTAAACCTGCTAAATTCCCTATGTATGTCAGATTTTTTGCTTTATTTAAAGTTAGGGTTAACGCATGTGCTCGATTGGCAAGCGTACGACCATATATTATTTTTAATTGTTTTGGTTGCAGCCTATAATTTTAGCAATTGGAAACGAATTTTTATATTGGTTTCATTATTCACTATTGGACATACCGTTTCATTATTGTTGGTAAATTATAGTGTAGTTGCTATTTCTAGTAAATGGGTAGAGTTTTTAATACCTGTTACCATTCTGGTCGCAGCCTTTTATAATTTGCTTACTTCAGGAAAAAATAATCGCAGCGAAAAAGTAGGTTTGTTCTATGTGATTACTATCTTTTTTGGATTGGTCCACGGATTTGGATTTGCTACTTATTATAAAATGATTACTGGAGGTAATGAGATTTTACCTTTATTAGAATTTGCCTTAGGAATTGAGTTGGCTCAAATAATTGTTGTCACCATTGTTTTAATTTTCAGTTTTATCTTTCAATCTATTTTACGATTTAATAAAAAAGACTGGGTATTAGTCTTATCATCTATAGTTATTGGACTTGTTATTCCAATGCTTCAAAATAATTGGCCTTTATAATTTATCGATAAAATAATTTATACAATATTTAACTCCTTCAAATTTTGATTGTGTGTATTTCCTTTTAAATTCGCTCTATATCCTAAATTTAACTTTTAGATACTAATTTAATGAAACCAGAAAAACAACTTAAATACGATAAGGCATATCTTAAAATGGCATTGGAATGGAGTCAGCTTTCCTATTGCGATAGAAGACAAGTAGGCGCTTTAATAGTTAAAGATAAAATGATTATTAGTGATGGCTATAATGGTACTCCGTCTGGTTTTGAAAATATTTGTGAAGATGACGAAGGATACACTAAATGGTATGTATTACATGCGGAAGCAAATGCAATTTTAAAAGTTGCTTCTTCCAATCAAGCTTGTCAAGGTGCAACGCTTTATATTACAATGTCACCTTGCCAAGGATGTAGTAAATTGATTCATCAAGCAGGGATCAAACGATTGGTTTATATACAGGAATATAAAGACACTTCAGGAGTTAGGTTTTTAGAGAAAGCAGGTGTAAGTATTTCACATATCACAGATTTGTCTTAAGCCATGGGGATCAAAAAAAAATACCTGCCTTTATTACTAGGTATTGCAATAGCGGCAGGTATTTTATTAGGTTCTAAACTTAATTTTAACGATAACTCAGATAAAACATTTGCAACAAATGCTAAAAAAGATAAACTCAACCGTCTTATAGATTATATAGATTATGAGTATGTTGATAAGGTAAATACCGATAGTATTGTAGACGTTACCGTAAATGAAATTTTAGAAAATTTAGATCCACACTCTGTTTATATTCCTGCAAATAAATACCAAGATAATGCCGACGACATGCGTGGGAATTTTGTAGGTATTGGAGTTAGTTTTTATGTGTATAAAGACACCATTGCTGTCATTAAAACAATTGAAGGTGGCCCTGCTGAAAAAGTAGGAATTAAAGCTGGAGATCGTATTTTATATGCTGATGATTATAAAATATTTGGAGATTTTATCCCTAGAGAGAATATTACTGCACGATTAAAAGGTAAAATTAATAGCAAAGTGTTACTGAAAATATTTAGAAAAGGAGAAGGGAGTTTGTTGGAGTTTAACTTACAACGTAAAGAAGTTCCTTTGGTAAGTATAGATGCTTCTTATAAACTGACCGATGAGTTAGGATATATTAAAGTAAATCGTTTTTCTGAAACTACTTATAAAGAATTTAAAGTCGTGCTTGAAATATTAATTGATAAAGGAATTACAGCGCTAGTTTTGGATTTACGAGATAATCCCGGAGGCTATATTTCAACGACTCAACAAATTATTGATGAATTTTTAGGAGATGATCAATTGATATTAATTACCAAAAATAAAAGTGGGAAAGAAGATATAACTTTTGCAAGTAGCAAGGGAAGTTTTGAAGATGGAAGACTTTATGTTTTAATGAATCAAAATTCTGCTTCAGCAAGTGAAATTGTAGCGGGTGCTTTACAAGATAACGATCGAGGAACTATAGTTGGGAGAAGATCTTTTGGAAAAGGATTGGTGCAAAGAGAAATGTCTTTAGGGGATGGAAGCGCAGTAAGGCTTACCATTGCAAGGTACTATACGCCAACAGGTCGCTCAATTCAACGTCCTTATGGTAACGGAAATAACGCGTACTACAATGATTATCAAAATCGTTATAAAAATGGAGAAATGGTGAGTGTAGACAGTATAAAAGTAGCAGATTCCTTAAGGTTTTTAACTGCAAAAGGTAAAGTTGTTTATGGAGGAGGAGGTATTATCCCAGATGTATTTGTTCCAAAAGATACCAGTCTAGAAAACGAAACTTTAGAATATATTTCTAGAAGTGGTTTTGCAAGTTATTTTGTATTTGAATATTTGGAAA
>CAJXVL010000206.1 GCA_913061205.1 uncultured Flavobacteriaceae bacterium
GGAACTTGTTATCACTCCTTTGGCATATTTTTCAACATAAGTAACTGGCTTTTTATCATTAAATGTAGTAACACAATCTCTTAAGTCAATAACAGCATAATCAACGGTATTCTTTTCATAAATAAAAACTTGCGTCTTGCCAATACTATCTCTGGAATTCAGAAGAACATAAGGATTTCCAACTTTTACTCTTCTGACATCAAAACTATCTTTAATTTTTGAAACTACAGCATATATTTCTCCTTGTGTTACATGGTTTTCATCTAAAATTGCTCCAAAAGTATCACCAGATCGTATGGTATCCCTTAGAATAGTAAACTCGTTAAGGTCATAGCCATATTCGAAATTTGCCTTTACAATAGGTGGAGTTATTTCTTTGTTTTTTGTTTCTTGGGTACAGGAAAAGCAAAAAATAATAGCGGAGATAATTATTAATAATTTTTTCAAGGCTGATATTCTTTTTTAATTTTAAACATTGGTTCCCCAATCTTTTAATTCTTGTTCTGACCAAAGAGTTGGAAAAAATATCCTTCTTTGATATTTTGGATGCATGTATTTTTTCCAATCACTACCACCCGTAGCCTCAATTTTTTCACCCTTAGCATTTCCACCAGAAATATAATGATTTGCTGCTTTATAATGTGACATAACCCAAGTAATATTAACCGTGTAATCGTAATGACGCATTGCTTTTATTAACGTTTTATCTTCTTGAAATTCAATTGGAAGTTCTTTAAATTTAGCAAACAGATTTATTGTATTATATTCTTGTGTGAAAGCAATAAATTCATTTTTATATTTTCCTTCAAAAGCTTCTAATAAATATGATTTTTTACCAGTTTTAAAATCTTTACCAGCTGCTTGCCAATACAAATGATCTAGGGCATGTTCGTAGGGTGTATCTCTATCAATAGTTTCTCTAAAACGGGCATCAATAAGATTAATTAAGTCTGTGGAAGCAAATTCAATTTTCCGATATTGAGCACTTTGAAAACCACTTGCAGGAGTTAATGTATTCCTAAATTTTAAATACTGTTCTACTTCCATTCCATCTTGCATGATGGCGAATGAAGAAATTAACATGTCAAAATAACGACTAATACGCATTAATCGTGAACTGAAAAAAGTTGCTGTTAATTCTTTATGATGAGCTACCTGTTCAATTTCCCAAAGTATCATTTTAAATAATAATTCATTTACTTGATGGTACATAATAAATACCATCTCATCTGGCAATGTAGTACGTTTTGTTTGCAAATTTAACAAAGCATCCGTTTGAACGTAATCCCAATAAGTCATGGGCTCTCCATATAAAAGTCCTTCTAAATGGGTATCTAAATCTTGACCAATATCATTAAATTTATTTTCTAACTGATTTAGAAGTTGTTCTCTTTTTACTTGGTTTGCCATAATTAATCGACTACTATTTTAAATGAATTCTTTAATTTTTTAAACTCTACAAGAGTTGCTTTTAAGGATCCAACTGCTAGATCTGCTTTTATTAATAAGGGGATTTTATTATCATCATCACTTACCCATATAGTAAGACTTTCTTTTTCTTTAAAAACCCTACCTGATTGCACATAAGGTCTAAAGACTATGCAAGATACGTCCCCAAATTTGGTACTTAAGATTTCTCTCCCTAAAAATTTAAGCTTGAATTTATAGTTTTCCCTATCAAAAAACATATCCATCTCTATTTCATCCTTTACTTTTAGTTCTTTTGTGTCTAGATTATTTCTTAAATAATAGAAAGAAGAAACCATATCCTGAGCTTCTCTTGGAAAGGAAACTATTTTTTCTGTATCATTTTCAAAATTAGTAATGGTGGCATTTTGAGTGGTATGATCAAAATCTATTTGAATATCTTTGGTATGTCCTCCTTCATCAATTTTTCTAATAAATCGTTTTGGCAGATCTTTTCCTTTGATAATATAGGTTTCATAATGATCTTGTATATTAAAAAACCAACTAGTAACCCCTGTGGTCTCTCCATAACCTATTACATTAAAAGTTTCTACAGCATCTATAAACTCAGTTTTTACTTTTAGGGTAGCTACTCCAGCAGTTATTAACCCATAATGAACTCTAAACTTAAGCCACTCTCCATCATCATAAGCCTTTTTTTGAGAAAAGGAGTAGTTACTCATCAATACTAAAATAAGAATACTTAATTTTTTCATCTGTTTATTTAGTTATAAAAACTAAAAAATAGGATTTTATTCTGAAATTAAAAACGCTATCTAATTGATGATAGCGTTTTTAATTTGTTATACTTTAAAGGGTTCCTCTATTTGCTTGTTCTCTTTCGATAGATTCAAATAATGCTTTAAAATTACCAGCTCCAAATCCTTGAGCTCCCATTCTTTGAATGATCTCAAAAAACAAAGTTGGCCTATCCTCTACTGGTTTTGTGAATATTTGTAATAAATATCCATCTTCATCAGCATCTACTAATATAGAAAGTCTTTGAAGTTCTTTAATATCTTCTTTCATTATATCCATATGCACTCCTAATCTACCTGGAATTTCATCATAATAGGCTTGTGGTGGTGGTGGTAAAAACTCAATACCCCTAGATTTTAACTGAGCTACCGTTTTTACAATATCATCGGTTGTTAATGCTAAATGTTGTACTCCAGAATCTTCATAAAAATCTAAATATTCTTCAATTTGAGACTTTTTTGCAGCTTTTGCTGGCTCATTAATTGGGAATTTTATTCGTCCATTACCGTTACTCATTACCTTACTCATTAGAGCGGAGTATTCTGTATGTATTTGTTTGTCATCAAAAGACAAAAAGTTAACAAATCCCATTACATCTTCATACCATTTAACCCATTTATTCATTTGTCCCCAACCAACATTTCCTACCATATGATCGATGTATTTTAAACCTACCGATTCCGGATTGTAATCTGACTTCAAAGCAACAAAACCTGGTAAAAAATTACCTTTATAATTTTTACGTTCAACAAACATGTGTACCGTTTCACCATAGGTATAAATACCAGCTCTTACAACTTCCCCAAACTCATCTTTTTCCACAAAGGGTTCCATATAAGATTTAGCACCCCTACTTGTAGTTTCTTCGTAAGCTTTTCGAGCGTCATCTACCCATAAGGCAATCACTTTAACTCCATCTCCATGTTTAACTAAATGATCGTTAATAGGAGATTTACTATTAAGAGGCGTTGTCAATACTAAAACAATTTTATCTTGCTTTAAAGCATAACTCACACTATCTCTTGAGCCCGTTTCAAGCCCTTTGTATGCATAGGATTGAAATCCAAAAGCTGTTTTATAAAAATGTGCAGATTGTTTAGCGTTACCAACATAAAACTCAACATAATCTGTTCCTAATAAAGGCAGGAAATCTTGCGCTCCTTCAAATATTTTTTCTAAACCGTAATCAACCGATTTAATTTTTTTATCACTCATAATATTGTTTTTTTCTTAAATATATCTTACTTAATCCAAGATTTATAATAATCGTCTACTTCTAATTTTAATGCTTCTTCAGTAATCATAAGAGGTTTAAAAGGATCAATCATAACCGCTAATTCTCCTGTTTCTTTTTTACCTATACTTTTTTCGTATGCTCCTGGATGTGGTCCATGTGGGATTCCACCTGGATGTAGGGTTATTTGTCCTTTTTCTATATTATTTCTACTCATAAAATCTCCATCTACATAATA
>CAJXVL010000207.1 GCA_913061205.1 uncultured Flavobacteriaceae bacterium
CGTATTCTTATCAACTGGAAGGATAAAATTAAGTGCAGAGAAAATTCCTTTTTTAATCTCACCCGTATATCCTGTTCCCCCTATTAAGGCTATTTTTTTTGTAAAGTTTAAAATCGCAAAGTTATGTTGGCGTGTACCATCTAATTCTGGATTTGCCATGAATCCAGGAGCATTAACTACAAGCCATTCTTGTTCAAAGTTTTCTAATTCTTCATTTGTTGGTCGCAGGAACATATTATAAGAAAACATATTAGACCATGAATATTCGTTAATTACTCGAATATTGAGCTTATAATCAGCATCAGCACATGCGAAACAGTCCCTAACGAAAATTTCTTTGTTGGAAAGATAGTCGACAACTCTATTGTATAAATTGTCAAACTTTTCAGATGAAAATGGAATGTTAATATCTCCCCACCAAATTTTATCTTTTGTAATATCATCTTTTACGATAAATCGATCCATCGGTGATCTGCCAGTGAACTCTCCAGTATTTACTGCAAGAGCACCACTTTTAGCTAACTTTCCCTGTCCTTTTAATATCGTATCTTTCTGTAATTGTTCTGCGGTAAGTTGATAGTTAACATTTGCATTATAAATTCCGTAACTATCTAACGAATTTATTTTTGTAGTTTGGTTTTTATTTACCATAACATTTTTTAAATATTGTAGAATACAAAATTAAGAATTCTATTAAAATTAGACGTTTTAAATTGAATATTTTTAATTATTTATTCACAATTACTCCATAAGCCAAGCGTAACCAACCAATTATTAATATAAAGCCACCAATGGGAGTAGTAAAAGCAATTAATTTTGCATCAAAAGGCAAAAATTCGTTTAATGCTAGTAAATAAATAGAACCCGAGAAAAATAGAATTCCAATTATAAAAAAACAAAACACCCATTTTTGAGTTTTTGGTAAAATACCTGTTGATAGCCCTAGTACTAGCATTACTATTACATGATACATTTGATATCGAACTCCCGTTTCAAAAGAAACTAAAGATTTTTCAGAAATCAACTCTTTTAATCCGTGGGCACCAAAGGCACCAACCATAATCGTAAGAGCTGCTAAAAGAGCTGCTGTAATCACAATATTTTTATTTATTTTCATATTCAGAAAGATTATTATTTAGTAATTTAGTACTGTTTAAAAACTATCTTCAAATCTACGAAAACCCAACGAATGAGAAATATATTAATTATAGGAGCAGGACGATCAGCAACATGTTTAATACGTTATTTATTAGATAAATCTAGTTCGGAAAAACTTTTTATAACGATTGGGGACATTTCATTAGGGGCTGCTCAGAAGTTTACTAAAAGCCATACTAATGCAAAAGGAATTTTACTGGACGTATTCAATAAAGAAGAACGAGAAAGAGCAGTAAAAAACTGTGATATGGTTATATCTATGTTGCCAGCACGTTTCCATATCGAAGTTGCAAAAGACTGTATAACGTTCGGTAAAAACCTTGTAACTGCTTCTTATATTAGTGATGAAATGCAGAACTTAGATAAAGAAGCGAAGGCTAAAGGTCTGGTATTTATGAACGAAATTGGAGTTGACCCTGGCATTGATCATATGAGTGCCATGAAAGTTATTGATAACATAAGAGACAAGGGTGGAAAATTATTATTATTCGAGTCTTTTACAGGGGGATTAGTAGCGCCTGAGAGTGATGACAACTTATGGAATTATAAATTTACTTGGAATCCAAGAAATGTTGTTTTAGCTGGTCAAGGAGGTGCTGCAGAATTTTTACAAGAAGGACTCTACAAATACATTCCTTACAATAGACTTTTTAGACGTACCGAACTTATTAAAATTGATGGTTATGGGAAATTTGAAGTGTATGCCAATCGCAACTCTTTAAAATATCATGATGTTTATGGTTTTAAAGATATATTAACTTTATACAGAGGAACTATTAGACGAGTTGGATTTAGTCGTGCATGGAATGTTTTCGTTCAACTAGGAATGACTGAAGATGGCTATACCATACCAAACTCGGAAAACTTAACGTATCGCAAATATGTAAATTTATTTTTACCTTATTCACCAACAGATTCAGTTGAACTAAAATTTCGACACAATTTAAAAATAGATCAAGATGATCTTATTTGGGAAAAATTAGAAGAACTAGATATTTTTAATGATAAGAAGAAATTAGGAATTAAAAATGCTACACCAGCTCAAGCTCTTCAGAAAATATTAATGGATAAATGGACTTTAGCTGAAGATGATAAAGATATGATTGTAATGTATCATAAATTTGGCTATGAATTAGATGGAGAAACCTATCAAATTGACAGTAGTATGGTTACTATGGGCGAAGACCAAACCTATACAGCTATGGCAAAAACTGTAGGCTTACCTGTTGCCATTGCGGCATTAAAAATCTTAAACAAAGAGATTAGCACTCCCGGAGTATTAAGGCCTATTGCTAAAGAAGTCTATGAACCAATTTTAGAAGAATTAGAAAATTATGGCATCAACTTTAAAGAAGAAAACAAAGAATATTTAGGATATAACCCTGATAACTTATATTAAAAAATCATGGGAAGGAAAGAACATTGTAATTAGTTTTTTTTTGAATTTCAAACTATAAATTAAAGTATTAGAGGAGTTTATGTCTAAAAATAATTTAGATAATCTAAGTGTAATAAATAAAATGATAGCGCACTGGGGAAATTGAAAAGACCAAGAACCATTTGGTGTTTGACAGAGCTTTTAATGTTTATAAAAAATAATTGGCATAAAACCACCAGAATATTTAGTCATCGCCTATTTATTAATAGTGATACAACTTAAATAAATCACTATTGGTTTAGAATGAAAAGACTTCTAATTCGCGGGTATTTATCTTCTACCCATAAACATACTGATAAAATAAAGTAGTGTTGCCAAAGATCCTAATGCAGCAACTAAGTAGGTTCTTGCAGCCCATTTCAATGCATCTTTAGCTCCCGCATGTTCTTCTTGTGTTAACATGTGCTTATTTTCCAACCAAGCCAATGCACGGTTACTGGCATCATATTCTACCGGTAACGTGATAAAAGTAAAAAGCGTAGTAACTCCAAAAAGTACAATTCCAACCAAAAACAACATAGATCCTAAAGCACTTCCAGAGTACATTAAAATTAAACCTGCCATGATCACAAAATTTGATACTTTACTAGATACACCAACAGCAGGAACAATTTGCGAACGCAATCTTAACCAACTATAGGCTTTAGCATGTTGTAGGGCATGACCACATTCATGAGCTGCAACAGCAGCAGCAGCAGTGTTTCTTTGAGCATAGACTGCTTCACTTAAATTAACAGTTTTATTTGCAGGGTTATAATGATCTGTTAATTGTCCTTTTACCGAAAGAACTTTTACGTCGGTAATTCCATTATCTGAAAGCATTTTTTCAGCAATTTCTTTTCCGCTCATTCCATTTTTAAGTTGAATTTTTGAGTATTTTTTAAATTTACTTTTTAGTCTGTTACTAACGTACATACTCACTAAAAATATAAGCCCTGCTAATAAATAATATCCTCCCATATGTATCACCC
>CAJXVL010000208.1 GCA_913061205.1 uncultured Flavobacteriaceae bacterium
CACGTAAGGAGTCGTCGGCAGCGTCAGATGTGTATAAGAGACAGGTTTAATACAGCTTTATTTTGATGCCCTCAATCAATTAAATACTATCCATTAATAGCTTCCACGGTAGTGACTTTCCCATTGAGCATTTCAGTAAGCATTGCTTCTATTCCATTTTTAAGGGTAACCGTTGAAGATGGACATCCGCTACAAGCACCTTGTAATATCACTTTTACAGTTTTTGTACTTTCAATATAAGAGTCAAAAGCAATGTTTCCACCATCTGCCTCAACAGCGGGTCTTACATATTCATTTAATATAGAAATGATTTCCTTATCAATGTCTGAATATTCCCTTTCTTCAGTTAATTTGTTTGTTTGTTCTTCTTTTTGAAGAATTTCATCCTTAAATATTATTTTTCCCGATTCAATATAAGTTTTTATAAAATCTCTTAATTCATTTGAAAATTCTTGCCATTCATAGCCATTTTGTTTCGTCACCGAAACATAATTATTATTGATAAAAACTTCTTTAACAAAAGGAAAATTAAACAATTCATTTGCGAATGGAGCATGGGTAGCATCGCTTTTAGTTTTAAATTCATACATTGTATTTGCAATGGATTTATTTGCTACAAATTTTAAAACCTCAGGATTTGGTGTGCTTTCTGCATAGATGGTAATAGGAATTTTTTTAGGATTTTTTTCATCTTCTTCTGGGACTTCGATAACAGGTTTTCCAGCACTCAGATATTTTTCAATAGTTTCGGCCACTTCATTTTGTACATCTTCCCATTTTAATTGAGTTAAATCGGTTGAGAACTTCTCAATGGCTATAAAATTTTGAGAAATATAAATGGTTTTAACAAAAGGTAGGTAAAATAATTCTTGAGCGATAGGGCTCTGTTTAGCAGCATCAATACTTGTAAATTCATAACTTTTTGCCTGCGTTAGGAAAGAGTTTGCTACAAATTTTACAATATTCTCATTATTTGTAAGTTGTACGGATATATTAATTTCAGGCATCTGTTAATTTTTTACAAAAATATGAAAAGAAAAGCAATGTATTCAATATATTTGAAAGCTTATTTAATTTTAAAAAAGCAAAAAAATAGTGGTATTAAATCCAAAATTAGCACAGACGACAACGTGTATTTAATTGATAATAAATTGTGCGTCCATATTTTATAAAATTAAACCATCATTATTTTTTGAAAACATGACCTAAAGGGTGTTGTTAAATTTGTTAAAAAAAGTAGGGTTTTTTACTTTTAAGTTGTCCAATAATAAGATAAAATATTAATTAAAGTAACCTACTGCATGAAGAAAAAAGTACCCTCCATCGCTTCAAATTTATTCTATAAAAATTTAAAAAAATTCATATACTGCCTATTGTTTTTGGCTCCTACACTGTCATTCTCTCAGTATGATATGGATTTATTTTTGCAGTTTAATGGAAATTATGACTTTACAGCAATTGGAAATACTTTAAATCCCGCACCTAATCCGTGTAATATTTTAACAGAAAGCAGTGCAGATCTTACTCTTGAGTCCACACAATCTATCGTTTCTGCACATTTGTATTGGGCAGGTTCAGGATCAATTGATTTTGGTGCTGAATATCCATCGGATAGAATTGTTTTTTTAAATGGAAATGAAGTAAGAAGCTCAAGACAATTTCAAGTTACCGCAAATTTTGGTGGTGGTGGTAGGGATTACTTTTCCTATTATACAAATGTTACAGAATTTGTTACAGGAAATGGAGAATATACCTTATCAGGCTTTGATATTACAGATAATATTCAAGGGAGCCCTGGCGGACCTTATTGTGGTAGTGGGACTGATTTTGGAGGATGGTCCATTATCATTATTTATGAAGATCCTAACTTAGCTTTAAATCAGATCAGCCTTTTTGATGGATATGAACTTGTTTATGGTGATCCTTGCTGTAATAATATAGAAATTATACTTGATGGTATTGATGTAGCATCAGACGAACTTGCTAAAATTGGTTTTTTAGCTTGGGAAGGAGATGAAGGAATTGCTAACAACGAAACACTTAGGATAAATGATGTTCCGATTAGTAATGCTCAAAACCCCCTAAACAATGCATTTAACGGGTCCAATAGTTACACAGGAAGTAATGATCTGTTTAATATGGACTTGGATGTTTATGATCTTGAAGGAATCGTTGAACCAGATGATACAGAGGTCCAAATAAATTTAACCTCAGATCAGGATTTAATTATAATAAATAACCTTATTATTAGTGTTAATTCTGAACTTCCAGATGCAACCATTGAATTTGACCCTGTAGTCGCTATTTGTGATGATGGTGGACTTGAAATCAATTATACGGTATCTAATGTAAATAGTACAAAGTTTCTTCCGGCAGGAGTAAATATTGCCTTCTATGCAGAAACTACTGCAGAAACTATTTTGTTGGACACGGCAATAACCAACTCTATATTGGCTATTGGAGAGTCTGAGAGTGGTTCCATAAACTTAACCGTTCCTATTGGTGATCCCGGATTTCCTGACATTTTTACTCTTAAGGCTGTAGTGGATGATGATGGTACTGGTATAGGTAACGTATCTGAGACTAACGAAGGAAATAATGAATTTCTGCAGGAAATAGATTTGTCTATTGTAAGTGTAAATCTAGGTGAAGATATACTTATTGATGAGGGCAATGCAGTTTGTGAAGGCATAGAACTAGAAATAGGAATAGTACCGGGTTCTTTAGGTGAAAATGGATACCAATGGTACTTTATAAATTCTGTTTTTGTAGAAGAAGAAATCCCAGGAGCAACTGAAAGTTATCTAACAATAACAGAAACAGGACGGTATATATTGAAAACAACCGCCTATTTAGGAACCTCCACAGAATGTATTATTTCAGGTGATATATTCGTGGAATTTATTCCGTTTTCTCCCGCAGTAGAACCAGATCCTATCGTAATTTGTGACGATCCCTTCGATGATTTTGGAGAGTTTGATTTAACAGTTCGTGATGTTCAGATTATTAATGATCAGCCAGATACTTCTGTGACCTATTATATACTCGAGGCAGATGCAGAGGAAGGTAATACTAATTTTATTGATCCTCCTAATGCTTTTCCTTCAACTTCCGTTACCGTATATGCTAGATTAGCTACAGATGTGGGTGATTGTTTTTCTGTGGTTCCTTTGCAACTTCAAGTAAGCCGTCCAATAGCGATTGCGAATCCCATAACTGAATTTTTTATTTGTGATAATGACCAAAGTGGCGATGAAATCTTCAATTTAACCGAGAAGTATGACGAGATCGTAGATGGTTTAGAATTTATTGACTTGACTTATTATAACTCAGAGTCTGATGCAGAAGTACCTCAAAATCCTATACTAACACCTGATAATTACTCAAGTGGTGGTGAAACAATATGGGTACGTGCAGAGAGTATAGATGGCTGTACTGCAATTGGCTTTTTTGAATTAGTTTTAGGAGGAACTCCTGAGTACCAAGAAGTTCCTTTATTTCAATTGTGTGATGATGCTGTAGCAGACGGATTCACA
>CAJXVL010000209.1 GCA_913061205.1 uncultured Flavobacteriaceae bacterium
ATAAGCACGGAATGACTCACCGATGGATCCGCTGGAGGCTCAACGTATCCGGGGAAGGTGTAACTAGTGTTGTATTGCCATCCATCAATATGTTCAGGATATGCTGCATATACCTCTGGTGTCATTACAAAATCTAGTAATCCCTGTTGGAGCGCAACCATTGCCCTTTCCAGTCCAAGGCCAGGTGCTATGAACGGATCTTTTGAAAAGCCGTTGACCGTACTAGGAGTCGAGAAAAGCGGACCTATTATATTGTCATAATCCTCGATGACGCTTTTTGCAAGTAATATTATATTCTCGTTTGGTAAACATTGAGATTGTGTAAGAAGTATATCCCTAATTTCTAAGAGCTCTGATTCTGTAAGTATGTTATTACTGTTTATGTGATTTTGTAAATCAATTAAAGCTTCCGATGTTTCGCAGGGAGTATTTGTGGTGAAAGTTGCATAAGATCCAATATCATTAGAACCACTTGAAACAAGAAAATCATCTAAATAAAGCCAATATCCACCTGGCGCAAAAATGCCATCTCCGTATTCATCATAGATTTCAAAAACAACGCTTGTTTCTTCAGGAACACAATCAGTATACGAGTAGTTAGTGAAGTTTTCATAAACACCTCCTTGACCGCCTTGCATAATAATATCTCCACTTTCATAGGATAAAGTCCAATAGTTTTCGAAACCATAATTATCGGTTAGAATATCTACTCTAATTTCAACTTGGCCTGCAGGGCATTGAGCGAAACTGTAGTTTGTGAAAAGTGCTATAATAAAACTTATTAGTATTGTTCTTCTCATAATAAAACTATTTACCACAAATATGCAATTTTTTTGGTAAGTTATTCATTTTTAATAGGAAGCTAAAAGTAGAACAGGAATCATATAAACAATTTTAATCATAGTTGTTTTTTTATTGAGCACTTCGCTTAGTATACTAAGTATAACTTTATTATAGTATTAGGAATTTATATAGATTGTGGTTATTAATTATAAATCATATACTTCATTAATTCTCCCAATATTAAACCCTTGATCTAAAACATTTTTAGCTTCATTATTTTTTAAGTCAATTACAGGATTTGTATGGTTGAAATGAATAAATATTACTTTTTTTCTTTCTATAGAATCTAGTGTTTTAAACATTTCAAGGCTTTCAATTATAAAAGGATGTGGGATTTGAGAAATATCGCGATTATTTATTTCTTTTCCACTATAAAATGTAGCATCTAAAAAGGCATAATCTACTTTCTTAATTTCCTCTACAATACTTTTATCCCACTTATTCCATTTGTCAATATCTGGTATGAATAATGCAGTTTTATTAGGTCCTTTAATTCTATAGCCAACCGTTTCAGAATATTCATCTCGATGTGGCACTAAAAAAGGAGTAACTATTAAATTTGGTGTAAGAGAAATTGATTGTTCCTTTTCAATTTGAGTCAGTGAAATATTTTTATTTGTAACGAGCTGACTCCAGGGACCATTTGTTTCTAAATATTTTTTCATTCTAGGCATAGCAAATACATTAACATTTTTTGCATTTGCAGCTTCTTTTCCTAAATACATTAATCCTGTATAATGGCCAATATGAGCGTGGGTTAAGAAAATTCCATCGACTATTTCATTTTTGTTTTGAATAGCATCTTTTAATAGCGCCTTCATTTGTTTTGCTATATCAGGTGTTGCTTCAAATAAATATTTTTTATTGTAGTTATTATCAACTAAACCCAATGCTACAACTTGTCTATCATGATCAGAATAGCTAAATAAGTCGATACAACACTCTTTTTTACAGGCTATATGTGGAGAACCAGCATCTTGAATAGTTCCAAGGACAATTAAGGATGTACTTTTTTTATGTAGTATCTGATTGGTCTTGATTTTGCATGTTTTCTCAGGTAATTGGTTATTTACACAAGAATAAGTCATAATGACTATTAGAAATATATAATAATGTTTCATTTTTTATCTACAATATTATTCATACCTCAAACTTTCGATAGGATCAAGTTTAGAGGCTTTCATAGCTGGATAAAAACCTGCAATTATTGCTACAACAAATGTGATAATTGTTGCCCAAATCATTGGGATCCATGGCAAAGAGAATTCAGATTCAAAAAAGGAAGAAAAAGCCAATCCAGTTAAAACTCCCAATATGATTCCTAAAACACTACCTATTTGACCAATCACAATAGTTTCGATAAAAAACTGAGTTGATATGGTAGCGTTTTTTGCACCAAGTGCTTTACGAACTCCAATTTCTCTAGTTCTCTCAGTTACAGACACTAACATGATATTCATTAATGCGATCGAAGAACCTAAAATGGTAATAATACTAATAATCCAAGCAGCAACCTCTAAGTACCCGGTGATACTGGCAATTCTATTAATTAAATCATCGCTCCTTTCTATTCCAAAATTATCCTTCTCTATTGGACTTAGTCTTCTGATATTTCGAAAAGTAACTATGGCTTCGTCTTGTGCAGCATTTAATAACTCTTTTTCCTTTACCATGATACTAATGGTATAATTGATATTAGGCTCCGTAAAAATACCTCTGGCAACCTGAATTGGAATTAGAATTCTTAAATCTTGATTGTTTCCAAATGTAGATCCTTTAGACTCTAGAACACCAACCACTTTAAATTTCACACCTCTAATGCTAATGGTTTTACCGATGGGATTATCATTTAAAAATAAGCTTTTTAAAAAGTCCGAACCGATAATACAGACTTTATTATTATTCTGAATATCAAAAATGGTAAAGTTTCTTCCGTTTTCTATTTCAGTTCCTGTATTTTCAAGATAAAACTCATTGATTCCAAAAATCTGAACCTCAGGATCTGTTTTTTCGCTTTCAAATTTAACTTCTGCAGCTCTAGTTCCAACAAATGACAAAGAGGTTTGAGTAGTTGGATATTCGTAAATAGCTAAAAATTCCCTAATATTTTGATAACTAATAATTGGATTTACCTTTTTTCTTTCCCTGCCACCTCGTTGTATATTAAAATCGTAACGTTGTATGTTAAAAGTATTTGAGCCCATAGAAGCAAAACTTCCTGAAATTGAATTTTCCATTGCTTTTACGGCACTTAGAATGCCTACTAAAGACCAAATACCAATACCGATAATAACAACCGTTAAGATGGTTCTTAATAATTGAGTTTTAATTGAATTAAAGGCAATTAGTACATTAACTCGAAAAAGGGAAAACATAAAAAAGATTTTATTTTATCCGTTAGACTAAAATTGGACTATAAAGTTACCATTATTTTGAAATATCTTTATCATTTAAATTTGAAATTAGGATATTTGCAAAACTATATACAAAAATAAAGAAACTAAATATTATCAACGTGGCACAAAAACCATCCATACCAAAAGGAACTAGAGATTTTTCACCTCAAGAAGTATCCAAAAGAAACTATATCATGAGTAGAATGAGAAATAGTTTTAAAACTTATGGGTACCAGCCTATAGAAACTCCATCATTTGAAAAAAGTGA
>CAJXVL010000210.1 GCA_913061205.1 uncultured Flavobacteriaceae bacterium
CGATGGCCTCCATTTTTTCTCCAGTACCAATAAACTTGATTGGTTTATTTACAATGCTTTTAATTGAAATTGCAGCTCCACCACGAGTATCCCCGTCTAATTTGGTTAAAATAACACCATCAAAGTTTAGTCGATCGTTAAATGTCTTTGCAGTATTAACAGCATCCTGACCAGTCATAGAATCCACTACAAACAATGTTTCTTCAGGTTGGATGGCCTTATGGATATTTTCAATTTCTGTCATCATCACTTCGTCCACAGCTAAACGACCAGCGGTATCCACAATAACAACATTAAAGCCATTTTGTTTTGCATGCGCAATTGCCTTTTGGGCAATCTCTACAGGGTTATTATTCCCTCTATCACTATACACCTCTATTCCTATTTGATCCCCAACCACGTGCAACTGATCAATAGCAGCAGGTCGATATACATCACAAGCTACTAATAATGGTTTTTTTGATTTTTTAGTTTTTAGGTAATTCGCTAATTTTCCTGAAAAAGTAGTTTTACCACTACCTTGTAAACCAGACATCAATATTACAGATGGAGCACCACTTAAATTAATACCTGCAGTATCACCACCCATAAGTTGAGTAAGCTCATCTTTAACCAACTTGACCATTAATTGGCCTGGCTGAAGTGCGGTAAGTACATTTTGACCTAAGGCATCCTGTTTTACTTTATTGGTAAACTCTTTTGCAATTTTAAAATTAACATCGGCATCTAACAATGCACGTCTAACTTCCTTTAAAGTTTCAGCAACATTAACTTCTGTTATACTTCCTTGCCCCTTAAGAACATGAAGGGCTTTGTCTAGTTTTTCGCTTAAATTATTGAACATGATCTTGCAGAATTTTATACAATACTACCTTTTTTGGTAGAAGATTCACAAAGATAACAATTGAGCAAGTAGTTACAAACTATTTTAATGCTCATGTAAACATTAAAGAAACTTATTTAATTTTATTAAACATAAAAAAACAATTCATTTTAAAATTTCTGCCTAGAATGGCTTATTTTTAAAGTTCAAATTATGAGAAAAAAATCAACAAAAGAAGTTTTCAAAAAAAAAGCACCCCCATTCTTGTCACCACTAGAAGCTTTTTTATACTGGGAAAAAGAAATTCCCAATCACCTCTTTTTACAACAGCCCATTAATGGTAAACTTATAAAATACACCTATGGAGAAGCTGGTAAAGAACTAAGGAAAGTAGCTTTACAATTACAAAGTCTAGGATTAGAGAAGAAAAGCCACATTGCACTGCTATCTAAAAATTGTGCTCATTGGATGATGTCAGATTTAGCAATAATGATGGCAGGATTTGTTTCTGTTCCTATTTATACTTCTTTAACCGCTAAAGCAATATATCAAGTATTAACACATAGTGAGTCTAAAGCTATTATTATTGGTAAACTAGACGACTATTTTTCCATCAAGGAAGGAATACCAGCGATTCCAAAAATAGGAATTGAATTGTATGGAATAAAAGAAGAATACAGTTGGGAAAATATTATACAATCGGAAACTTCAGAAATTACAATTAAGTTTCCAAAACTCTCAGACATACATACCATTATTTACACTTCAGGAACGTCTGGGAATCCTAAAGGAGTGCTACATAGTGTAGGGAATTTTGTAAACAGTCTAAATACCATTCAAAAAATCATTAAGCTACCTAGTCATCCTAGATTATTCTCTTATTTACCTTTGGTTCATGTAGCAGAAAGGATTATTTGGACCTATGGCCTAACTATAGGTGCACAGTTTAGTTATCCAGAGTCATTAAAAACCTTTGCAAAAGATTTAGAAAAATCGCAACCCCATGCGTTTTTTGGAGTCCCAAGAATTTGGGTAAAATTTCAAGAAATTATCACATCAAAATTATCTCAAAAAAAGTTGGATTGGCTTTTAAAAACTCCAATAATTAAAGACATAGTAATAGCTAAACTTAAACAAAAATTAGGATTAAAAAACAGCGAAATTATTATTTCAGGAGCAGCTCCAATATCCAAAGATGTACTCCATTGGTTTAAGACTATTGATATAGAAATTTCTCAAATTTACGGAATGACTGAAGATTGTTGTGTCTCACATTTTAATACACCTCCTCACAACAAAATAGGAACCGTAGGAAAGGCTTTACCTGGAGTAAAAACAAAAATAACCAGTGAAGGAGAGATTTGCATCAAAAACAATTGTCTGATGAAAGGCTATTTTAAAAATCCTGAATTAACCGCAAAAATATTTGATAAAGATGGTTATTTAAAAACCGGTGATAAAGGAGTCTATGATTTGGAAGGTAATCTAACAATCACAGGAAGAATAAAAGATCAATTTAAAACGGATAAAGGTAAATATATAGATCCATCACCTATCGAATTAGAACTTTCTAAAAATACCAATATAGAACAAGTATGTATTGTAGGTAGTGGATTACCTCACCCTATAGCATTAGTAACCATTTCAGAAATTGGAAATTCTAATTCTTCATTTAAAATATCTAATAGTATAATGAATACTATTAATCAATTAAATCATCAATTAGAAAATCACGAGAAAATAAAAAAAGCCGTTGTCTTTAAAACTCATTGGACCATAGAGAACAATTTCTTAACTCCTACTTTAAAGCTAAAAAGGAATTTAATTGAGCTTGATAATGAACGTAATTATTTAACCTGGTACCATGATGAAAAAGTGGTTATTTTTAAATAAATTTATTATAATTAAAAAAAGAATAGAAGATCAGTAGTAATTATCGCAACAATAGCCTCAGAATCACCATTCTTAATTGGAGCAACCCTTTGGTTAATTTTAGCTAAAAAGAAAAAGTAGTTTATATATTACATCCTTTCAGGAACTTCAATTCCCAATAAACCAAAAGCAGTTTTAATTACATCTGAAACCGCTTTAGAAAGCTGTATCCTAAAACTTTTTTCTTCATTATTATCAGTTCCTAATATGGAAACGTTTTGGTAAAAAGAATTAAAAGACTTTACCAATTCATAGGTGTAATTAGCAATTAATGCTGGACTGTATTGTGCTCCTGCTTGCTGAATCGTTTCAGGAAATAACTGCAATTGTTTGATCAATTCCTTTTCCTTTGGATGTAATACTAATAAATTACTTACTTCAGTTGGTGTTCCTGCTTTTCGTAAAATTGATTGAATACGAGCATAGGTATATTGTATAAACGGACCTGTATTTCCTTGAAAATCTACACTTTCTTCAGGATTAAATAAAATTCGTTTTTTAGGATCTACTTTTAAGATGTAATATTTTAAAGCTCCTAATCCAATGGTTTTGTATAAACCTTCTTTTTCTTCTTCCGAGAAATCATCGATTTTCCCTAACTCTTCACTAATTTTTTTAGCCGTTTGAGCCATATCAAAAATCAAGTCATCGGCATCTACCACCGTTCCTTCACGAGATTTCATTTTTCCAGAAGGCAAATCAACCATTCCATAACTTAAATGAAATAAAT
>CAJXVL010000211.1 GCA_913061205.1 uncultured Flavobacteriaceae bacterium
AATTCACAAAGGGAATTAATGTTTTTTTATGGGTTGCTTTTATAGGTTTTGTAATATCCATATTATTAGAAGAACGTGCTGAAATTTTTGAATATGGAATGTTTCTATTCTCGACATCAATTATTCTTGGGCATTTTTATAATATGCGAAGTTGCTTAAAGTCATAAGAAGTATTTTTTCTATATTAGTACTTTAGAAACAGGCCATAAATAAATCTTTGCTAGTAATATAATAATCTAAATGAGTATAGAAAACGCTTATAATATTTGGGCACACCAATATGACACAAATGTGAATCGAACAAGAGATTTAGATAAAATATGTACTATTGAAACTTTGAATAATCTTGTATTTAAAAATGTATTAGAATTAGGTTGCGGAACTGGAAAGAATACAGAATGGTTACTTAATAAGGCAGAAAGAATAATTGGTTTAGACTTTTCTCAAGAAATGCTCAATAAAGCAGAAGAAAAAATATCTGATAAGAGGGTAACATTCAAAAAAGCCGATTTGACTAAAGATTGGAAAATAGAAAACAATTTTGCAGATTTAATAACTTCGAGCTTAACACTTGAGCATATTAAAAATTTAGATCATATTTTTTCTCAAGCAAACCAAAAACTAAATAAAAATGGACTCTTTTTTATTAGTGAATTACATCCTTTTAAGCAATATTTAGGAAGCAAAGCACAATATGAAACTGAAAGCGGAACTAAAGAATTAGAAGTATATATTCATCATATTTCTGAATATATCGACAATGCAGAAAGCAATGGGCTGAAATTTGTAGAAATGAAGGAATGGTTTGATCAAAATTATCAAAACAGACTTCCAAGATTAATTTCCTTTTTATTTAAGAAATAAATACTATTGCCAACGATTTTTATAATTAATTGCTAGTTTTGTGTATAATTAGAAAATCCCGTTGTTTTTGTTTTTGGTTCGTTTTCTATTAATAAATTAAGTGTTTTACATCCAGTCTAAAAATATATAAATAATGAGAGAAATTGAAAAATTGAAATACAAAGTAGCGGAGCTTCAAAATAAACTTGAAAAGGCAGAAAAGGTATTAGAGGAGAACTACTATTTATCTGACGCTGCTGTGCAAAATCCATATATGTTCACCTTGCCCGAAAACGGTATGCCCGCCAAAACAGTGAAGACACAAATTGAGAATAACCATGAACTTGACTTTAATTTCAAGCTTAATACTTCCTCATATGTAAATGTGAGTTTCGAAGAGGAGGAAAACGAGATTGCGTTGATGGGTCTAAGGGTAAATTTGGCCGATCAAACTGTTTATCCAGCATCCTACAAAATGCATGATTCAGTAGTTAATATGATTGCTAATCTTTGGCATTGTCCTAAACCTGTAGATTTTGACGAATACGGCGTTTTCGCTGGAGCAGGAACCGTTGGCTCCACAGAGGCATGTTTGTTAGCTGGACTTGCGCTAAAATTTCGCTGGCGTAAATGGTTTGCGAAGCGAAATAATCTTACTGAAGCTACCGTTATAGGGGAGCGGCCCAATTTGGTAATCTCATCTTGCTACCAGGCCGCATGGGAAAAACTATTTAAATATATGGATATTGAGCCCAGATTAATTAGTCCATCATCGTCAAGTTTTAAGATACAAGCAGACCAAATAAGCGACTTAGTCGATGATCATACCATTGGAGTGGTTTGCATAATGGGTAATCACTATGGAGGGCAATATGACCCAGTTAATGAAATTAACTCTATTGTCGAAGAAATAAATAGAGAGCGTGACTTCCAGGTTGGCATCCATGTTGACGCAGCATCTGGAGGATTCATTGCGCCATTTCAAGATGATCTTACTCCATGGGATTTTCGATTACCGAACGTCTTGTCAATTTCTGCTAGTGGACATAAATACGGTGAATCTGTCTGTGGTACAGGTTGGGTAGTATGGCGTGAACGGAAAGATCTCAGCGAACATGTGGCTATTTCGGTAACTTATTTAGGCGGTAAGGCTGACTCTTATACGCTTAATTTCTCCCGCCCTGCGAGTGGTGTATATGTCCAATATTATAAATTACTACGCTATGGCTTAAGTGGGTATCGTCAGGTTTGTGACAACATGATGGCCAACGCTCAACATATTCGTAAATCACTTAGCGAAATGACAGTAAATGGACAAGCTCGATTTGTTATTCTTGATGATGGTCCAAGGAACTGTCTTCCCGTTGTTACAGCGATGCTAAACCCAGAGTGCGATTTCACTTATGATGACATAGACCTGCAACACGTTTTATCTCAACATCATTGGTACGTGAGTGGATATAAGATGGGAATTAATGATCCAATCACCGAGGAGTACAGAGCTCTTTTCAGTGATCAGGATAAAGATAAAACTATGTTTCGGATTGTTGTTAAAAATAATTTGACCCGCAATATGGCAAACAATTTAGTTGATTCTTTTAAAGCTGCATTTGAACTGCTAGATTCTGTGGACTTTTCTTCGATTCATGGTGCTAACACATCATTATTACGCCATAAAGATCAGAAACGATTGACCAACCATTGCTAACTTTATGAAAAGGTTGTATTAATAAAAAAAATGATTTAAACGTTAAATAAGAATTAATAGCTAGTTTTAGCTTTTACAAGAAAATGGTCTTGAGTTTTCTATTTTGGATAGTATTTTCTAAATTAGTAGGCTAAAACATTAATAAATGAATCCCTTCCATCTTGCTATTCCGGTAAAAAACCTAGCTATTTCTAGAAAATTCTATAAAGAAGTATTAGAGTGTGAAGAAGGAAGAAGTTATAAAAGGGAAAATTATAGAACATATTTATCATACTGAAAATGGAAAACGATTTACAGATTATGACAAATATTTTGCAGAAACTCTAAACAATAAATTTGACCCTTATTACGGAACTGGAGAATCTATAAAAGTGAAAATTATTGAAATAATAAAAGGTAAAGAAGAAAGAAAATTTATTGAAATATTTGATACTGACGGAGTAGATTGTAGAGCAAGTATTAGTGAATTTAAAACTGGGAAAACTTATATTTTTGCAACATACAAACCTCATAGAACTGGAACAAAACTACCAAATGAATCTGACAATGATTACGCAATTGGAAGTTGTTATGAGAGTACATTGGAATATTTACTAAAAACTAACGAAGTTTTCGGAATGATTAAAGGAAAATCATACAAACAAAAAAATAGAAAATATTGTTACGAAAAGCTGAAAAGAAAAATAACGTAGTACAACACCGTATAAAAATAATGCTTAGTTTAGTGCTTAATCAAGAATCCGTGCACTTTTGTTAAGTCTGATTTTTCTATCGGAAAATACTCGCATACAAAACCGCACTATTCTTATACAAAACCGTTGGCGGTAATTTGAGAAAAACGAAAAAACCAATATGAATATTAAACAATTAGCATTCGGACTTTTGACCTGTCTCTTATACACATCTGACGCTGCCGACGA
>CAJXVL010000212.1 GCA_913061205.1 uncultured Flavobacteriaceae bacterium
GAGATTCCTCTACGTCTCGTGGGCTCGGAGATGTGTATAAGAGACAGAACCAATAGAACTAGTTCGTAAGAATGAACCCGAATGGAAGAACCATTATAAAGGAAAAGAATTATCGAATACTGAAGTTATTAAAGCCATGGTAAAGTATCCAAAATTAATTGAACGACCAATTGTTGTAAATGGAAATAAAGCAGCTATCGGAAGACCTATGGAAGCTGTTCAAGCTATTTTATAATTAAATAGCATAAAAAAAGGGTTGTGAAATAATCACAACCCTTTTTATTATATATGCTATTAAAGTTTAATTCTTTTCTTTTCTTTTAGCTTCACGACTTAATTTCCACCTTTCTAGTAACGCACCACCAATCCAGTAAGGAAGGATGGATACTAAAAATATCATTAACCAAAAACCAATTGTTACAATAGTTAAAAAAGCTAAGAAACCTAAGTATTGATCAAAATCAAACATAATATAACGTATTTTATATAATGGTCCAAAGATACTATGCTTTTTTGAAAAAAAACAATAAATATTGTAAATTATTAATAGGAAATAAACAATTTTAGTTGAGTAAAATTAGCCATTTACGTACCTTTGTAACTCTTCAAAAACTATATTATGAACTACAGAACTGAAAAAGATACTTTAGGAGATGTAAAAGTCCCTTCCGACAAACTCTGGGGTGCTCAAACAGAGCGATCTCGTAATAATTTTAGAATTGGAGCCACAGCTTCAATGCCTTTAGAAATCGTATATGGCTTTGCATATTTAAAAAAATCTGCTGCCTATAGCAATTGTGAATTAGGAGTTCTTTCAGAAAAAAAAAGAGACTTAATCGCCGCAGTTTGTGATGAAATATTGGCCGGCATACATGACGATCAATTTCCATTAGTTATTTGGCAGACAGGTAGTGGTACTCAAAGCAATATGAATTTAAATGAAGTTATTGCAAACCGTGCCCATCAATTAGCTGGTAAGGTCGTCGGAGAAGGTGAAAAAACATTACTTCCCAATGACGATGTAAATAAGTCTCAATCTTCTAATGATACTTTCCCTACTGGAATGCACATTGCTGCTTATAAAAAATTAATTGAAGTTACGATTCCAGGGGTTAAACAATTACACAATACTTTATATAAAAAATCAAAAGACTTTAAAGATATAGTTAAAATTGGACGTACTCACTTAATGGATGCTACTCCAATTACTTTAGGACAAGAATTTAGTGGATATGCCTCGCAACTTGAACATGGAATTAGCGCTTTGGAAAACACCTTGTCACATCTATCAGAATTGGCATTAGGTGGTACAGCAGTTGGTACTGGTATAAATACTCCTAAGGGATATTCAGAAAATGTTGCCGCTTATATTGCAAAGTTTACGAACTTACCTTTTATAACTGCTAAAAATAAATTTGAAGCATTAGCAGCTCAAGATGCAATTGTAGAGTCTCATGGTGCTCTAAAACAATTAGCAGTTTCTTTAAATAAAATTGCAAACGATATTCGATTGTTGGCTAGTGGACCTAGAAGCGGTATTGGTGAAATAACTATTCCTGCGAATGAACCTGGTTCATCAATTATGCCCGGAAAAGTTAATCCTACTCAAGCGGAAGCTATAACGATGGTTTGTGCGCAAGTGATCGGAAATGACATGGCAATTACTGTTGGAGGAATGCAAGGACATTATGAACTAAACGTTTTTAAACCAGTTATGGCTGCTAACTTTTTACAATCTGCACAATTAATTGGTGATGCTTGTGTTTCATTTGATTTAAATTGTGTGGCTGGTGTTGAACCAAATCTTGAGATCATCAAAAAACAATTAAACAATTCGTTAATGTTAGTAACATCACTGAATACTAAGATTGGTTATTATAAAGCTGCAGAAATAGCTAATACAGCTCATAAAAATGGTACTACATTAAAAATAGAAGCAGTTAGATTGGGTTATGTTACTGAAGAAGAATTTGATTTATGGGTAAAACCTGAAGATATGGTAGGAAACTAGTATTTATATTCAATACCTTAATACATTTTAAAATGGCTGTTTTGTTAAGACAGTCATTTTTTTATGTAATAATATCGATTAAATGCATATTTAATAGTTTAAGTGTAATTATTTTGTATATTGCCAATCCTAAACGATTAAACTTACTTATTATGAAACTTCGATTATATCAAAAGTTTTTATTTCTTTTTATTGTATTTTTTATGGTTAAAAATACAGTTTATGCCATCAATCCTTCAGAGGATAAAGAAGTTAAAACAGTTAATTTTCAATACCTTAATGGCCCAAATCAACTAAATCAAATATTTGATTCTAATAAGTTGAACAAAACCAATTATTCGGATAATAACATTGGTATTAAAAGTTCTTATAGTTATTATTCTGATATTTCTAGTTTTGGAGGCTCCCCTACTATAAGAGAAAATTCCTACAAAAATATTGATCAAAAAGAAATTCGATCCAATACATTAGTAACTCCAATTCAATATCAAGGGAATTTATTTAACCAAGGATTATTTTATGGATTTGCTTTAACTATTGTCCTATTAAATTTATTATACTTTTTTGTATTTGATGAAATTCTATTTTTGAAATTCTCCACTACTGTTGCTGGTTTAGTTATTGCATTATTTTTTGCAGAAGGTTTATTTCCATTAATTGGAATTGAAGGACTATCACAAAACCATATAATACAATCTTCATTGTTGTTGTTAGCAATTGGATTACATAGTTTATTTACAGATAAATACCTTACTATAAAAGAATATTTCCCAAAATTAAGTCAAATTTCTTTGGTATCGTTTGGTGTTGCATTTTTATTATTAATAAGTTCATGGGTTAATTTTAATCAGACCTTAACTAGTATTGTAAATATTATTTTGTTCAGTGTATTGAGTTTTTATTTTATAGCTGGAGTATTATTATTTAATAAAAATAATTATGTTAAAATTTATGTTTTAGGAACATTTATTCCTCTATTGTTTTACATAGATTATTTTTTATTAAAACCATTGAGTATCGATTTTCTATTTACAGAAGCAATCCATCTAAAGGTGGCAACCTTATTCGAGGTGTTGATTCTATCTTATGCTATTATGTATCGAATGCAAGCTGTTAAAGATGAAAGTGAAATAAGACAAACCGAGATGCAAATATTTCTTGAAGGACAAGATGTTGTAACAAGAAATCATGTAGAAAAACTGGTAGAAGATGTGTATTTAGAAAACTTGATAATGCAATACGATTTAAATGGGATTGAAATAAAGTTATTGCAATACATTTCTGAAGGAAAAGCAAACAAAAAAATTGCGAATAAGCTTAAAATTAAAGAAAATGATGTTATCGATTACACTAAAGATTTATACGAAAAGCTTCAAATTAGTGAACATATAGAAGCTGTCTCTTATACACATCTCCGAGCCCACGAGACGTAGAGGAATCT
>CAJXVL010000213.1 GCA_913061205.1 uncultured Flavobacteriaceae bacterium
TCCTTAATCATACCAATAGTCCCGCCGGTATAAATAAGTAGTATGTTTGGTTTTGTGTTCATTTAATTTTTTTAAATTCCAAAAATATCAATAGCATTTTGGCTTGTGACTCTTGCAACTTCCTCTTTACTAATGTCATAAACTTCTGCGACTTTTTCACAAATTAAAGACAAGTAACTACTTTCATTTCTTTTCCCTCTGTAAGGTACAGGAGAAAGATAAGGTGAGTCAGTCTCTAAAACAATATATTTTAAATCAAATTTATTTAAAAAGGCATCAATTTTTCCATTTTTAAAAGTCACAACTCCTCCTATTCCTAATTTCATATTAAAAGATATTGCTTTATGTGCTTGCGCTTCAGTTCCCGAGAAACAATGAAAAATACCATATAAATCATCTCCTTTTTCAGTTTCTAATACCTCAAAAACTTCATCAAAAGCATCTCTACAATGTATTACTATTGGCAATTGATATTTTTTAGCTAATTTAATTTGAGTTTTAAAGGCTTTTTTTTGAATTTCTAATGTGCTTTTGTCCCAATATAAATCGATTCCGATTTCACCAACTGCAAAAAACGATCTTTTTAAAAATTGATCCTCAACATGCTTCAATTCTTCTTTATAATTTTTTTTAACGGAAGTTGGATGTAAACCCATCATTAAAAAAATATTCTCCGGATATTCCTTTTCAAGTTGATACATTGCTTCTGTGGTTTCTGAATCTATAGCTGGAATAAAAAATCTTTTTACTCCAGCATCAAAAGCACGTTGCATCATAGTTCCTCTATCCTCATTAAAAGAGTCACTATATAAATGTGTATGAGTGTCTGTTAACATAATTTACAAAGCTACAAGTTTGAGACAAATCTTAAATATTATGTTCATTATATTTACAAAAAAAAATTGAGACAATTAAGAAACCTTCTTCAGGAAAGTGGTTTTTACAGAATTCCACTAAAAAAAATAAAATCAGGACACTATACTTTTTCAGCAAAGATAAACACTATTTCGGGTGTTTTTATTATTGACACTGGCGCTTCTAGCAGTTGTATTGGGTTTAATAACAATTCTTATTTTAATCTAAAAAATGAAAAAAGTTTAGTCAAAGCTGCTGGTGCCGGAGCAATTAATATGGAAACTGAAATTGCAAAAAACAATTCAATAGCGATTGGTTCATGGAAGATCAGTCATTTTGATTTTGTAATTTTTGATCTTTCTCATGTTAATGAAGCACTTAATCAGGTGGGCGAAACTCCCATACATGGTATAATTGGTGCAGATTTTTTAAAGAAAAATAGAGCAGTTATTGATTACGGAAGGAATTGTTTTTACCTAAAGCAAAAGATTTAATGATAAAATTTAAACATCTATAAACCTTACTAGAAGAAAACTTAAATTGAAAAAAATGCTCGTTTAAATTAATCGGATATCATTGAATTCATTTATAATTCAAGCGCATTTTTAACCTCATTATTCATTAAAAATTCTATTGGGTTTTCTAGTGCTTCTTTAACTGCAACTAAAAATCCTACAGATTCTCTACCATCAATAATTCTATGATCATATGAAAGAGCTACATACATAATAGGTCGAATTTCAACTTTCCCATTAATAGCTACAGGTCTTTCAACTATATTATGCATCCCTAAAATACCACTTTGTGGTGGATTGATAATAGGCGTAGATAACATAGAACCAAAGACACCGCCATTTGTTATGGTAAATGTTCCTCCAGTCATTTCATCAACTGTAATTTGACCATCTCTTGCTAAAATAGCCAATCGTTTTACCTCAGATTCAACACCTCTAAAAGATAAATTTTCTGCATTTCTTATTACAGGAACCATTAATCCTTTAGGTCCAGATACTGCTATTGAAATGTCTTTAAAATCATGTTTGATTTGGAAATCTCCGTCTATCATTGAGTTCACGTCAGGAAATAGCTCCAATGCTCTTACCACTGCTAGCGTAAAGAAAGACATAAACCCTAGGCCTACACTGTGCTTTTCTTTAAATTCTTCTTTATATTTTTTTCTTAATTCAAAAATTGGCGACATATCTACTTCATTAAAAGTAGTAAGCATTGCTGTATCATTTTTAACCGAAACTAACCGCTCTGCAACCTTGCGGCGTAACATTGATAATTTTTTACGACTCGTACCTCTTTTACCACCTCCTATAGTGCCCATAGAAGGCACCGCTTTTAAGGCATCATCTTTTGTAATTCTTCCATCTTTTCCAGTTCCTTTTAAAGAAGAAGTATCCATGTTTTTTTCAGCTAAAATCTTTTTAGCAGCAGGGGAAGCTGATCCAGTAGCGTAGCTTTCTTTATGTAAAGTAGCTGTTTGTTCAACTACTACTTCTGATTTGTTTTCAGAAGAGTTTGATATTTTTTCAGGTGCCGGTTCACTACCGTCGGGTCTTTTAGCTTCGGTATCTATAAAACATACTACAGCACCTACAGCTACAGCATCTCCTTCTTCTGCCTTAAGGGAAATAATTCCACTTGCTTCTGCTGGTAATTCTAAAGTTGCTTTGTCACTATCTACCTCAGCTATTGCTTGATCTTTTTCTACCCAATCACCATCTGCAACTAACCATTCTGCAATTTCAACTTCAGTGATTGATTCTCCAGGTGAAGGAACTTTCATTTCTAATGCCATAATCTTTATATTTTCTTTTAAAAAGTACTTGGTAAACTATTTATTAGGTTTAAAAAAAACACTATCAATAACTTTTTTATGTCTTGATTTAAATCGTGCTGGACTTCCAGCTGCTGGAGTTGCATAAATTTTTCGACTACAAACTCTAAAGAATTTTGCGTCTTCAAAATGCAATAAAATATGTGTATATGCACCCATATTTTTAGGTTCTTCCTGGGCCCAAACTAAATCTTCTGCATTTTTATATTTTTTAATAATTGATTTTAATGCAACAACTGGTAAAGGAAATAGTTGCTCAATTCTAATCAAAGCTACATCATCCCGATTTAATTTCTCTTGTTCTTCTAATAAATCATAATAAAATTTACCGCTTACAAAAACTAACGTTTTAATATTATCTTGAATAGCTTCTTCATCATCAATTATCGTCTGGAAACTTCCGTTTGCAAATTCTTCTTTAGTTGAAACTACTTTAGGATGTCGCAATAAACTTTTAGGAGTAAATACGATTAATGGCTTTCGGTAATTTACTTTCATTTGTCTTCTTAGCAAGTGAAATAAATTTGCAGGAGTTGTACAATTAGCGATAAACATATTATCTCTTGCGCATAATTGCAAATAACGTTCCATTCTAGCTGAAGAATGCTCCGCTCCTTGACCTTCATAACCATGAGGCAATAACATAACCAAGCCATTTTGCAATTCCCATTTATCTTCAGCTGCAGATAAGTATTGATCGATCATTATTTGAGCGCCATTACTAAAATCACCAAATTGAGCTTCCCAAAT
>CAJXVL010000214.1 GCA_913061205.1 uncultured Flavobacteriaceae bacterium
CTGCTAGAGGAGCAAATATTGCATTTGATAAAGGTATGATTTTAGTTACTTCTGCAGGAAATGGAGGCAATAGTAGTTTTCCAACTGTCGGTACTCCTGGAGATTCACCTGGAACCTTGACTGTAGGAGCAGTAAATTCTAATGGAAACTATGTTGCTTTCAGTTCTATAGGTCCAACGGTTGATGGTAGAGTAAAACCAGATGTCATGGCACAAGGAGCAATTGCTGCGGTAATTAATACTGGTGGTAATGTTGATTTTAGTAGTGGCACTTCATTTAGTTCTCCTATTATGGCTGGAGTTATAACCTGTTTATGGCAATCAAGACCAGAAGTGCCTAATGGACATATTATGCAAATTGTAAGAGAATCTGCAAACTTATATAATAATCCTACTGATCAAATGGGTTACGGTATTCCAAACTTCGAAAATGCTTATGCAGCTTTACAAGAGCTTGGGCTTGAAGATGAATTTTTGATGTCTAATTTTGCTTTATACCCAAATCCTGTAACTTCAAAAATAAATATATCATTTCCAGAAGGAATTTCAAATTGTACATTTACTATTTATTCTGTTTTGGGAAACAAAATTTTATCAACCGAAATTTCAAGAAACTTGAATTCAGTAAATATGGAGTCTTTGAATTCAGGAATGTACATTGCTTCAATCAATTCGAATAATAAACAAATTAGCTTTAAGCTAATTAAAGAATAGTGCAAAATAAAATAAATCATCTTTTCAACATTCAATATCCAATCATTCAAGCCGGAATGATTTGGAATAGCGGCTGGAGATTAGCCAGTGCAGTTAGTAATGCTGGTGGTTTAGGATTGTTAGGCGCAGGATCTATGTATCCAGAAGTTTTACGGGAACACATTCAAAAATGCAAAAAGGCTACCAATAAACCATTTGGGGTTAATGTTCCCATGTTGTATCCTAATATTGAAGAGATAATTCAAATTATTATGGAGGAAGATGTGAAAATAATTTTCACATCTGCAGGAAATCCTAAAACACATACCGCTAGATTAAAGGAAAATAATCGTACCGTTGTTCATGTAGTTAGCAGTGTGAAATTTGCTTTAAAAGCTCAGGAAGCAGGAGTTGATGCTGTAGTTGCTGAAGGTTTTGAAGCTGGAGGTCACAATGGTAGGGAAGAGACCACTACTTTTACATTAATTCCTATGGTCAAAGGTCAATTAGATATTCCTTTAATTGCAGCTGGTGGTATCGCTACTGGTAAAGGTATGTTAGCGGCCATGGTCCTAGGTGCAGATGGAGTACAGGTTGGTAGCAGGTTTGTTGCTTGTGACGAATCAAGCGCTCATATAAGATTTAAGAAAAAAGTTACTAAAGCTCAAGATGGAGATACCTTTTTAACCTTAAAAGAATTAGCTCCTGTCCGTTTGCTTAAAAATAAATTTTCCGATGAATTGTTAGCACTCTACAAAACAAATCCCTCAAAACAAGAATTATTGAATTTATTAGGAAGAGCTAGGGCTAAAAAAGGAATGTTTGAAGGGGATTTAGAAGACGGAGAATTAGAAATAGGCCAAATATCAGGACTTATAAACGAAATTAAGCCTGCTGCTGATATCGTAAATGAAATGATCGCTGAGTTTGAACTTGAAAAATTAAAGGTTAGGAATCTCTTTTAAGATTAAAAAAACAGAATAGTTAGCGCCATTAAGTTTTGCTCATAACACCTTTAAAAGTCATTTTTTTTTAAAAAATCTTCTTGATTTTTTATTGTAATCTCGAATCAAGCTATGATTTAGATTTTTATAGTTGTAATTAATTTGAAGCTATCGAATTAAAAAGAAAATCCATAGAAATTTAAAAATCGCTAAAATTTTACATTAAAAAATTATCTTTTCTCACATTTCGTTACCAAAAAATATGGCATTCATTAATAGTTTATTTGTGCCATACCAAAAAGCTCTGAAATTAGTATTGTCCGTAAAGTATATCACTTTTCCTTTTCCAAGATTCCCAATTTTGCACATACTAGTCTTTTTTAATTCTAATAGATTTTTATTAGATATGTATCCGCTTAACAATGCTTTCTCGGAGTAACTTATGGGATTATTATAACTGTTTTTATCGGGTTTCATAAAAATAGTTGAATTTCTAAAAACAGGAAGCGTGTTATTTTTGTAACCAAAAGCAATAGGGTGGGATCGATCTATGTTAGTTTCAAATATAGCCCCTCCAATAACTTGTGCTCCAAAATAATTGCTTTTTTGTTCAAAAGAAGTGTTTTGAGTAGAATCTTTTTTAGATTTAAATTCAATTTTTAATAGATCATTGTTATTCAGCCATTTACCAGTGTTTTTGTATCCAATTAATGTTCCTCCATTTTCAACCCATTTTTTAAGTTTTTCTGCACCTTTTTTTGACAGTGCATTCCCCCAACTATTGGGTAAAATAATATCGGTATATTTACTTAAGTCTGTTCTGTTAAAATCACGAGTATCTAACTTTGAAATTAACATGTCGTAGCGCTGATCAAATAAATGCCATACTTCTCCTGCATCATACGGAGTAATACCCCTTCCTACTATCAATGCTACTTTTTGAGGTTCTATTGTTTTAAAATTACTGCTTCCAAGATCAATACCTTCAGTAAGGCCTGTTGAAACACTATTTATCAATACATTGTTTTCTTTTGAAAGTTCATTGATGAAATTTGATAATTCTTGCCTATTTAATTTCTGATTTTGAACAGGAATTAATATTGTACCGTAATCATAGCTTTTGTTTTTTAACTTAAAGGGTTTTAAGCTCACTTTTGCACGTAAGCCTTTTTCTAGAATTTTATTTAAAACTTTAGGGGTATTATAATCGTTCCACTCCATTAAATAGGCATAATTTGAATTTTTAGGAATATATATACTTTTCTTTTCTAAAGCTTTTTCACCTTGTCTATTTACGCCTTCATTTTCCTCATAATCTAAATTAAATGCAAGCGGAAAGGTCCAAGCGCTTACATCGTAAAATAAACTATCTTGAAAAGTGGTTCGTTTTTGAAACATAGCATTAATTAACCGATGTTGTTTTTGATCTTTTGGTATTACATAACTATATCCTTTTTTATAATTTTTTCCATTTTTTGAAAAATTACTTTTTAATTCATAATATTCAATTTTATGACGTTTTAAAATTTCAGCTAATTGATTCACTTTAGTTGCATCTTTTTCGTCACCAAAAACAATTACACCAGAATTTTTAGCTTCTTTACGCGCATTAGCATAAAATGATTTTTGATAATTTAATAATTCAATACGCATGCTAAGAGCAGCTTCCAATGTAGACAGTGCTGCTGTAAATTGATTGCGTATGGTAAATGGAAAAGTAAGTATTCCATTGTCACTTTCTTGTGCATGTCCTCTCGAAGAAGCTTGTTCAAACAATATTCCAATACCACCATTTATATCTGGAAAAGTGGATC
>CAJXVL010000215.1 GCA_913061205.1 uncultured Flavobacteriaceae bacterium
CAGAAGGAGTTACTAAATAACGATAATCTAAAATTGGAAATGTAGAGGTTCCAAATACACCAGAACCTGCACGCATTTCAATATTAATACTGTTTGCAGATTGTTGTTGCATCTGAACTCCAACAATGTTCGCTAAATTCATAACAGGGTCTACCGCTGCGGCAGAATTGAGTATGTCTTTAGAGGTTATAATACTTACAGAAGCAGGCGCTTCTTGTACTTTTTGTCTTCTTCTTGAAGCAGAAAACACAATTTCTTCCAGTGAAGTAGCGTCTTCTTCTAGACTAACCATCACTTCTTGATTGTTTTTTGTTATTTCTACACTTACAGCCACAAAGCCAAGCATAGAAATTTCTATGGTAAAAGGTGGTGAATCTGCCAATTTAAGAGAAAATTTACCATCAAGACCTGTTGTTGTTCCTAATGCTTTTCCGGAGACCTTAACGTTGGCTCCTAAAAGTGTTTCTCCTGTTTTTGCGTCTTTGACCACACCAGTTATAGTGGTTTGAGCGAGCATTGTAAAGCTGGTAAGCAATACAAATGCAAAGAAAATTGTCTTTTTTATCATAATATATTTTGATTATTAATGAAGGCGAAAATACGATTTTTTTTGAAATTTGTAAAAAAAACAATTTATTTTTATTTTATTACTAAATTTTACAGTTATTTATTAGTAATAGCACTCTCTATTTTGAAATTAATTGTCTTTTCAATATTTTAATAATTGCTTTTTTTTGTGTTTTATTTCATCAAAAATCAAGAACGCTTTAAACAGTTTCCTTGTAATTTTTGATATAACAATTCTTGATCAACTAAAAGCTCCTTCTGAGAAGTGCCAATATGATGGTGCAATGTATACAAGGATAGAAATTGTTTGGAATGGGAAAACATACAAGACCGTTGGGTTTGATAATTCGTTTAAAGAACTAATGCCTTTCTTAGATTCCTTATTAGATTTAATTACATAAAAAAAGGCAGCCATTAGGCTGCCTTTTTTTATGTAATTAAATTCTTCTTATGATAAATTAGTAATCAAAAGTTAATTTTAAAACTGTTCTACGACCTATTACCGGCATGTTTGGAAAAGCTCTATATTTCTGATCTAATACATTGGTTGCGGATAAATCTAATTTAAGATTCTCTGAAACACTGTATCCAACATTAACGTCAAATAAATTCTTCTCCTGTACATCTCCTGAGAACAATCCTTGGTTTGCATAAAAAGCATCATCATGTTGATAAGCGATTGCTCCTCTTACTTTATCTTTTGAATATTGAAGTCCTGCTCTATATTTCATCTTAGGAGAGTTTAAATACGACGAGAATGGTAATCCATCATCATTCGATTCTCCAGGAATCCATTCGTTCTGACTTACCCAAGATGTGTTTAACCATAGCGTTACGTCATCATTTAAAAAGTATTCCATTGCCAAATCTGCACCTACATGACTTCTGGTAGCGCCATCAAAACGACGGTATCCTGCAGGAATATGCATTAAACCATCTCCCTGTGGTACACTCGTTGTTTCTACAGTACCTATTATTGGATATAATCCCGATACCTGTGCATCAAAACCTGCTCCTCCTTGAGCGAAAGCTCCTCCTGAAGCTGCTGCTAAACCAGCTATCGTTGCTGCTGATGAAGGAATACCAAAAGCAGGAATACCACTTAATGGCCATCCTTGTGCAGCATATATTGCTTCAACATCTGCTGTTACTCCCGGACTTGAGGCAAAATCTGCTCCTACTTGAGCGCCTAAATCATTTGCAAAATCTGCTCCTACTAAATTAAATGTTGGCCCTATAGCTGTAAACTGAGTAAACCCTTTTCTCTCATAAGTATACACATCTAATGCTATAGATAATTTGTTTGCTATTAAGCCTTTATATCCTAGTTCAAAAGAATTTAACGTTTCTATTTGGGAACGTCCTGTACCTACTAAATCGTTCATCGGCTCTCCATTGAATAGGTTATATCCTACTAGTTGTCCTGTTCCTCCGGTTCCTCCAGCATATGTGCTGAAAAAGTTTTGTACCACTCCTAAAAAAGGATTAGTTGCCAAGCCTCCATATAGTGCTCCTAATGTAGGCGCTGCAACTGCTCCATAAGCATATGCTAAGGGAAATTGTTGAGTTCCGTAAGGAAGGTCTGGTAATCCAGGAATTGATAAGTCAATTGTTGGGTTGCTTGAAAAAGTTTGTGGTGCATATTGACCCGATAACCAAACATCTGCAATTCCAGGTGCTAAAACAGACACAGGGAAATCTATATTTTGCTGTAAAGCACTTGGCCCTGTATTTGCCTTGTTAAACGATGCTCTAAAGGTATGATTTTCATTTGCTTTGAAGACGATCGCAACTCTTGGTGCAAAAGCTCCTTCATCTATAAAGTTAAACTTGTCATATCTTCCAGCATAGGTTAGATCTATTTTATCACTAATTTTAGAAGTTCCTTGAAGGTAAGCTCCTGTAATAATATAATCATCTCTGTCTTCATTGATACCATACAATGTGTTTTCTGTCATAGATTGTGAGTTTCTATAATCAGACCCTATTGTAAAGTTTGTATTTAAAAACTTAGGAACATCAAAGTTATACTGTAGTTGAGCCTCTAAAGAATTTCTTTCTGCTACTTGTCTTAAACCGGATGCATATAAAAAGGTTGGGTTTTCTCTATCACCACCATCATTATAGTTATAGTATACTTGTGCAAATAACCCTCCAGATTGAACTCTACCTTGAACCCAGTAATCACTCCCTTGTGTGTACCCTGCTCCTTGAGAATTGAAAAACAAGCCTCCTCCGTTTGCAAATCCTGCAGATAGAAACGCAGTAGTCTGGTCTGTTGGTCTGAACTCTAAATGTACATTTGCTGAATAGTTTTTGTACTCAGTCGCTAAAGGGTTCCCATCTCCATTATCATCTAAATCTGCAAGAGTCAATAAAGTCTCTCCTGGTTGTGTTGGATCTACTCGACCATTTACAATCGCTGGTTGAGAAATAGTGGTTCTTTGAGATGCAATAAAATCTGCATCTTCCACAGGGTCTAATTCAAAATCACTCCCTTTCATATAACGTACGTTAATTTTAAAACCAAATTTATCGTTATCGTTTTTAAAAGCGTGACGTACTGTCATTCCTGTTGTACTTAACGAACCTCCTAGCATTTCTACTGTAGTTCCTGGATAGTCAATAGGACTTTTAGACATAAAGTGTACTACCCCAGAGGTAACCCCAGGACCATATAAAGCAGATGCTGCTCCTCTAACTACCTCAACTCTCTGAATATCAATATTTGACATTCCTGTTTGAAAACTTTGAAAAGTCCCCGCAGAAGGAGTTACTAAATAACGATAATCTAAAATTGGAAATGTAGAGGTTCCAAA